>NZ_JBFUGW010000044.1:0-30786 GCF_056402735.1 Rhizobacter sp. P3_C12 | reverse complement strand
AGGCCTGGCGTCAGGCTCGCCCCTGAGCTGGATTTTGCCTGGAGGCCCGGTGAGTCGTCGCCAAGGGCCCGGTTCGGAGAGGTCGCCGACAAGAGCCGCGGACATCCTGCAATGCCAATCTTGGAGCCTGCAGCCACCTGGCCCCTCCGATTCGAACAGCACCCATCAGTCTGGAGAGGAAGTACGGTTCGCAGCGGTCGGCGTCATGCAATGCTTCGGCTGCGAATCTCTGCAGACGGCCACTCGCTGCCGTTCGCGAATGACCGCTCTCGGATGACCTCTCATTGTGGTTGCAACAGGCGTGGGCGTCGCGAAAGGCTGACTCTCGCCGTCGGTGGAGTAGCGATGCCGCTTCGAAGAATCGACACGACCTCGGAACACGCAGACTTCACAGCGGCTTCGCCATGTGGGTGCAGATTCTGCGGATGACTCCTCAACAGCTTCGCTCTGTTCTCGGTCGCCTCTTGGCTGTCGGGGCTACGGCTCTCTGCGGTGCGTCGATCTTGGGCTGCAGCGGCCCCACCGATGCCCAGGTGGCAGCTGACTTTGCGAGAGTGCATTCAGGTTGTACGCTCACCAGGGCCGTGGGTGGCGAGTCAGAAGGTGGGTACCTGTGGGTGGAGGTATCGGGCTACTGCGCCGGCGACGGCTTCGGGCGTGGGGACTTGTTCCGATACGTCGAGAAAGACGGTGAATGGATAGTCATTCCATCGAGAGTGGAGACACCGCATTCCCGAACCCGCTAGCCCGGGGAGCGACCGCCTTTCTGCATGCCAGATGGGGAGTTGGCTGACAGCACGGGTCGTCTACCGCAGACGACGGGCGCAGCGGCAGACAACAATCGGCCATCTCCGGACAATGGTGACCGACAGCTCTGCGACCCCGAAGCAAACGAACAAGGAAGCAAGGCCCGGCAGTTCGCCAAGACCTGTGCAAGGGATCAAGATTCAAAGCGGACAGCTGACCGCCCGCTCGGGAGGTCGGCTTTCGTCACGCGCTGAGCGCACTGGCGACACTGAAGAATGCGGGCACCAATTCGTCCCAGGTCTCCCGATCAAAGCCTTTGGGCTTGCGCGGGATGGATGGCTTCAATCGCCTGGACAGCAAACCCTTGCATGCGAACACGATGGTGTTGCTGCACTCGTCATCGCCGACCAGCAGCACCTCACTGCCGAAAGTCCGTTCGATGCGGGCAACCTGCGAATTGAAGTCGCGATGACCTGTGTGCAGGTTGACCACCATCAGGCCGTCGGGTTGCAGTGCGTCGTAGCAATCGTCGTAGAAGCGCTGAGAGCACAGCGCCGGTGGCTGGCCCTCGTAATCGAAACCGTCCACCAGCAAGACGTCCAGCCGATACGGTGCAGAGCGAACGAATTCCGCACCGTCGCCGCGGCGCACCTTGAAGCGTTCGTCATCGCGTGGCACCTGGAATTCATCGCGCAAGGCAATCACATGCGGATTGATCTCGATCACCTTGATGCGGGTAGTGGGCAGATAGCGGTGGCAGAACTTTGCCATCGAGCCGCCTCCTAGCCCGATCATGGCCAGGGTGGCGGGCTCGTGGTTGAACAGCAGGAAGCCCATCATCGTGCGCGTGTATGCGAGATCCAGTGCATTCGGGCGCAAGGTCTGCATGCGGCTCTGGATTTCGGAGATGGTGAAGTGCAAGGCCTTTGAGGTCAACGTTTCGTAGACGAAGGGCTTGACGTATTGGTTGCTGTCAGCGGAGTCAGGCATTTTCTGAGCGCCTGGGGGCGCATGCTGGGATACGGAAGAGCGGCATGTGTGCGCCTGGGGATGGGGTCATGCCGGTTCGAAGAATTGGCCCCTGACCTAAGCCCGCTGGATGTCGACGATCAAGGGCGGCGACGCCATGATGACCAGCAGCAACGCAAGAGGAAGCGTGGCAGAAAAGCCGAAATGCTTGAAGGCCACGGCACCCACCAAGCCGCCGACAAAGAACAAGCCCAGTACGAGCGCGTGGATGAACAGCTTGTCGCGGTTGGCCCGGACGAAATGGATCTCGTTGGCCGTGTTGATGCGGTTCCAGTAGATCAGCCGTCCCAATTCGATGCCCAGGTCGGTCACCACACCGGTCATATGGGTGGTCCGAATCTCCGCCTGGGAAAGCTTGGTGACGATGGCGTTCTGCAGGCCCATGATGAAGCACAGGAGCAGCACCGCGGTTGGCACGAGCAAGTGCCCGAGCGACTGGAGATTGGCGCCCACCAGGCCGAACAACAACAAGAGTCCAGCTTCCAACAGCAAGGCCAAGGCGTACTTGCTGTCCATCTGACGTCGACGCGCCCAGTTGATCAGCAGGGCGGTGCATGCGGCACCGGACACGAAGGCCATCAGCGACACCGCGCCGACCAGTGCCAGCGCAAATCCACCTGTGGCCAAGTCGTCTGCGACGCCGGAAACAATGCCCGTCATGTGCGAGGTGTAGCGCTGCACTGCCAAGAATCCCCCTGCATTGATGGCCCCGGCGACGAACGCCAGGATCCCGCCGAGCTGGCGATCGGCCGCTCGGGTGCGATGGTTTCCGGTCAAGCGCAGCAGGAAGTGGAGTGCCATGGTCGAGAAGGAGCGGGCCAATGGCCCGTCAAGAACGGAAGGATCGGGTTGCCCTGGCTGACGAGGCGGTGTGACCTGCAACGCGTCGCTGATTTCAGGGCGCTCCAATCTAATTTGCTTCACATACGATTGCAATTATAATTTGATTAACATATGGAGCATGTATGGAGCAAAAAACTGCCCGCCTAACGGTCTTGATCGATCCGGCAAAGAAGAAGGCTTTCGAAGCCCTGTGCGCGAAGCAGGACGTCACCCCATCCCAGGTGGTTCGCCGCCTCATTCGCGAGTACCTCAGCGCCCACGGCGCGAGCTTTGTGCCCAGCGGGACCGAGGAGGCGACTGGAGCCGATGCTCAGCGCTCATGAGCGCATGAGGCCGTGTCGATGTGATCGGTGCCCGGCAAGCATGGGTCATGCAGCTCATGTCAAACGATGAGCGACCGCTGTTTGCCCTCGAGATCGGCGACCTGAATGTCAGCAGTGGGTCGATAGCTCCAGTTCGCGCACGCGCGCAGCGGACGTTCAACGTCCTCTGATTCACTGGCGGCACGGCGCGTCGACTAGCGCCCTCGAGTGGCACGTCGCTTGAACGGTCGTTCAGCTGACTCCCGAACGCTGCAGCGACCGCTTTGAGGCAGCAAGCAGCCGGTCGATAGCGCGAGGCGAACGACGGCAACCGCCGCATAGCGGCCGGAGATGTGGGGGATTTTTGGGGGACTGGCTGGTGCGAGGCAACGCACACCAGGGCAATGGTGCGACTCTCTTCCAAGAGCCGAACCTTATGAATCAACAAGTTACGCGCGGCGGCAGAACTACGAACCAAGGCGTCGCGCACGGACCTGGTGACGTAGCCACTGCGTAGCTACGCCAGTCGCCTGTCAGAGATCCAACACGCCCCGCCGCTCCCTCCCTCATAGTGCGCGTGCCCCATGGCCGGGTATCGAAAGGGAGCGGTAACCGTCTCATAATCCTTTGGTCGTTGGTTCAAGTCCAACACGGCCTACCAATGCGATCAAGGTCTTGGCGCTGTTTGCCAGGAGTCCCGATCTTCCGGCGCAGCCGCAGCGCAGCCAAAGAACGCATCCAGTCGCAGGGCCGCGCCCTGCAATGCTTCTGGCGCTGCGTGCGCATACCGCTCGACCATATCGTGCCAGTCTTCCAGCCGCCGAGCCGCTGCAGCTCATGGGTCGGCGTTCCGGCCCGTCTTTCGACATCATGGTGAACAAAACGGAGAATCGAATGCCCCCGCCCCTCACCCCGAAAGAAGTGTTCCTCGCATTGGTCAACGGCGTCGCGGAGGGCCGCTGGGATGAGTTGCCCGACCTTTATGCCGAGCAGACCGACGTCGTGCACCCGTTTCACCCGCTTCGCGCCCCCGCCCTGCGCACCCGGGACGAGCTGCGCGAACACTTCCGGCCCAACGATGCCAGCCCGCGGCTGAACCGCAAGGCGACCAACATCGTCGTCCACGAGACGAAGGACCCCGAAGTCATCATCGCCGAGTTCGAGTACCAGGGGACCGTGGAGGGCGCGGATGAGCCGTTCTCGATTCCCGGCATCTTCGTGATCCGGGTGCGCGACGGCCAGATCGTGAGCTCGCGCGACTACCTCGACCACCTCACCTCCGCGCGCGTCCGTGGCCAGCTGGACTGGCTCGTCGCGGCGATGAAGGCATGATGGCTGCATCCAGTGACCGACAAGGAGTGGACCCGATGGACGGACAAGCCACCCGGATGCAGCGAGCTGCCCTGCCCTTTGCCGCAGCGCTGGCGCTGTTTGCCGCGCAGGCCAATGCGGCGGACCTGACGGCGCAGCAGCAGCTGTTCCGCTCCATCTACCAGGAGCTGGTCGAGATCAACACCACGGATTCGGAGGGCGACACCACCCTGGCGGCGCAGGCCATGCACAAGCGCCTGCTCGACGCCGGCTTCACGGCCGCCGAGGTGGAGATGATCGCGCCCTTCCCGCGCAAGGGCAACCTGGTGGCGCGCTACAAAGGCAGCGGTGCGAAGAAGCCCCTGCTGCTGCTGGCCCACATCGACGTGGTCGAGGCCAAGCGCAGCGACTGGAAGACGGACCCCTTCAAGCTGCAGGAGAAGGACGGCACCTTCACCGCCCGCGGCAGCATCGACGACAAGGCGATGGCGTCGATCTTCGTCTCGGTGCTGGGGCAGTTGAAGAAGGAAGGCTTCGCGCCGAACCGCGACATCGTCCTGGCGCTCACGGCCGACGAGGAGAAAGGCGACACCCCCGCCAACGGGGCCAGCTGGCTGCTGAAGAACCGGCGCGCATGGGTGGAGGCGGAGTTCGGCATCAACGAGGGCGGGCGCGGCGAACTGAAGGACGGCAAACCGCTCTCGCACATCGTGCAGATCGCCGAGAAGACCTACGTGCAGGCCGAGTTCGAGGCGACCGGCCCCGGTGGCCACAGCGCGCGGCCGACGGTGGACAACACCATCTACGACCTGGCGGAGGCGCTGACGCGGCTGCGGCAGTACCAGTTCCCGGTGCGGCTGAACGATGCTGAACGCCGGCCACGCACCCAACGCGCTGGCGCAGAGCGCCAAGGCCAGCGTCAACTGCCGGATGTTGCCCGACGAGGATCTGGGCTTCGTCACCCGCAAGCTCACCGAGATCGCCGGCCCCAAGCTGAAGGTGACGCTGACACGCGAGGGCGAAGCGACGGCGCCCGCTTCGCCGCTGCGGCCCGACGTGATCGGCCCCATTGAGGCAGTGAGCGCCGAGCTGTGGCCCGGCGTGCCGGTGATCCCGACGATGGGCGTGTCCACCACCGACAGCCGTCACTTTCGCGAAGTGGGCATCCCGATGTATGGCGTGTCGGGCCTGTTCGCCGACCCGCTCAACACGGGGGTGCATGGCTTGAACGAGCACATCGGCGTGCAGCGGCTGTACGACGGGCGGGAGTTCATGTATCGGTTGATCAAGAGGCTGGCGCAGTGAGAACCACCCGATACTGACGCAGAAACCTGTCCGGTCTGCGCCTGGCCGATGCTCCGACGGACCGCGAAGCGCGGCGCGAATGTTGGCGGTGAGTTCTGGGGAGCCCCGATCTTCCGGGTGCGATACGCTCTCATTGGAATCTGAGGCACCCCCATGTACGTGAACCCGTCGCACCAACTCACGGATCGCGAAGCGATCTTTTCGTTGATCGCATCCCACCCGCTGGGTGCCTGGGTGTGCCACGGCCGCGAGGGTCTCATCGCGAACCATGTTCCCTTCCTCCTGGATCGCAGCCGCGGGCCGCACGGCACGTTGATCGGGCATGTCGCTCGTGCCAACGGGGTCTGGCGCGAACTGGACGCTGCCACGCCCTCGGTCGTGATGTTCCAGGGGCCGCAGGCCTACATCACACCGGGCTGGTACCCGGGCAAGACGGAGCACGGCCAGGTCGTGCCCACCTGGAACTACGTGGTGGCGCACGCCCACGGCGTTGCGCGCGCGATCGAGGACCGTGAATGGATGCTCGACATGCTGAGCCGGCTCACCGACGCTCACGAGGCTCGCCAGTCGGCGCCGTGGTCCGTGAGCGACGCGCCCCGCTCGTTCATCGACAAGCTGATGGGCGTCATCGTCGGAATCGAGCTGCCGATCGAACGACTGGAAGGCAAGCTGAAGGTCAGCCAGGACGAAGCGATCCAGGACCGACGCGGAACCGTGCAGGGTCTGCACAAGAAGCCGGGCGACGAGGCGGAGGCGGTGGCCGATCTCGTCGTCAAGGCGATGGAGGCGGATGCAGCCAGGCGGGCGTGACTCAAGCCTTGAACGCAGTGATGCGTCCACGGATTGATTCGATCAAGTTGACAATCTTTTGAGCAAAGCGGCGTTTATCCATCGCATCCGGCTCACTACAGTCTGCCCACCGACAACCGCACTCGCTGGAGCATCCGATGACGACCTTCAAGACCCTGGGCCTGGCCCTCCTGCCCGCAGCGACGTGTGCGCTGGCGCTTGCCGCCGCGACGATGCTGCCGGCTGCCCGGGCCGCCGAAGCGAAGCCCGGCACCCAGGCCGCGCCGAAGGCCCACGGCCAGGCCGCAGCGAACAAGGCCCTGGTGCTGAAGGCCTATCAAGGGCTGTTCGGTGACCACGACCTGACCGTCCTTGACCGCTATTGGTCCAAGGACTACATCCAGCACAACCCCTACATCGGCGACGGCACCGAGGCCGTGAAGCAGTTCGTCGAGAAGATCGGGCTGCTCAACGCGCCCAAATCCAGGATCGAGTTCCTGCGGGTGGCGGCCGAGGGCGACCTCGTCTTCGTGCAGACCCGCTCGCCGAAGAGGGGCGACGCGCCGGAGATGGTGATCGTCGACATCTTCCGCGTCGAGAAGGGCCTGATCGCCGAGCACTGGGACGTGATGCAGGCCGTGCCCGCCGACGCCGTCAACAAGCGTCCGATGTACTGAGTGCGCCATGAGCGATCCGACCCTGCACTACATCCACGATCCGCTGTGCGGCTGGTGCTACGGCGCCGCGCCGCTGGTCCGCGCGGCCCGCGACACGCTTCGCGTGCAGGCGCACGGCGGCGGCATGATGGCGGGCGCAGCACGACGTGCGGTCACCCCCGAGTTGCGACAGTTCGTGATGACCCACGACCATCGCATCGCGCAGGCCAGTGGTCAGCCGTTCGGGCAGGCCTACTTCGACGGCCTGCTGCGTGACACCGGCGCCGTGCTGGATTCAGCGCCGCCCATCACCGCGATGCTGGCCGCCGCCGAACAGGCCGGCACCGGATTGGACATGCTGTCGCGCCTGCAGCAGGCGCACTACGTCGAAGGCCGTCGCATCGCCGACCCCGCCGTGCTCGAGCAACTGGCCGCGGCACTCGGGCTGGACGTCGAGGCCTTCGGCATCGCGTACCAGCGCCTCCAGGGCGCTGCCACGCAGGCACACATCGAACAGAGCCGGGCGCTGCTGAGGCGCATCGGTGGCCAGGGCTTCCCGACCTTCGCGCTGGAGCGCGAGGCCCGTTTCACCCTCGTGGACATCGGCCCCTACCTCGGCCAGCCGGAGGCCTGGCGCAGCTGGCTGACGCAGCAGGTGGGTGGTGCCACGGCGGCAGCGACGGGCGACGCGCCCTTGGTCTGCGGCCTCGACGGCTGTGCGCCGTGAACTCGGCTGGTGCCATGAACCCCGCCCATCTTCGTCAGGTCCTGGCTCACCTGCAGGCCGGGCAATGGACCGAGGCGCACAACCTCGTTCAACAGGACGACTCGCCCCTGGCGGCCTGGCTGCACGGCATCCTGCACGTTCAGGAGGGTGACCTGGAAGACGCCGAGTATTGGTACGGGAAGGCCGGCCGGCATTTCCGCAGCCGCGGGACGCTCGCTGAAGAGCTGAAAAGTTTCGAGGCCACCTTCCCGTTCACGCCCTGACGATATGTCAGCCCCCCGCCTCAGAAGCGGTAGCTCACGGCCAGCAGCAGCGAACTCACGTGAGCTGTGACGACCAGCGGRCTGCGTGCGATCGAATCGTCGGCAAAGGTCCGCCGCACGTAGGCGTCGAGATACCACCGGTCCGCGAGCCGCGCCTCGACCATGGCGCCGACGTAGGGGTTCAAGGCGGACCCCGGTTGATACGCCTGCCCCAGCGCTGCGGCATCGGCGCTCCTCGTGCCGCGGTAGTAGCCCGTGTAGGCCCGGGACTGGTATTCGGCGCCCAGCTCCGGGTAGACGGTGACCCGCCCCAGCGGCAACTCGGCCAGGTAGCGCGCCTGCACGAGGTTCCCACCAGACTTGCCGAGGTCGTGCAACACCTGCAGCCCGAACGCGCCGATCGGCGTGATCTGCAGCGTGCCCAGGCCCAGCGGCAGCGAATCCTGGCGCCGGCTCAGCACCGTCGAATCGTAGCCATCGCCGCGGTACTGGCCGACGAGCTCGACATGGCCGTAGCCCAGCGGAAATGCCTTGATGCCGAAGGTGTCGACGCGGGCGAAGACGGGGCCGTACTCGAAGTTCAGGTACGGCAGGGCCTCGGTCTTCGGCTGCACGCCACGTGTCTGGGTCTGCGAACGCATCGCGCCGAGGCCGATGTCGCCTTCCAGGCGTGGTTCGGCGGCCGCGACGGGACCTGCTTGCGTGAGCGAGACGGCCAGCACGAGAAGGGGTGAGACGAACTGGCGTGGATTCATGTCGTTGCAGAGGGAGAAGAATCAGCAGGGAAAGCGGTCGAAGGGGATGTAGCAGGGGTGCCGTCCGCGCGCGCCAGCCAGCGCGCGAGCCGCCCGCCGAACAGCAGCTCGTACAGCACCGGCACCAGCCCGAGGGTGACCAGCGTGCCCAGTGCCAGGCCGCCGATGATGGTGACCGCCATGCCCGACCACAGCGGCCCGCCGAACAGCAGCAGCGGGACCAGGCCGGCGACGCAGGTCAGCTTGGTCATGACGATCGGCCGCAGCCGCTGCACCGCCGAGGCCACCACCGCTTCGCGCATCGCGCGGCCGGCGTGCAGTTCGGCCTCGATGCGCTCGAGCAGCAGCACGGCGTTGTTGACGATGATGCCGGCCAGCGAGAGCAGGCCGAAGTTGGCCATGAAGCCCAGCGGCTCGCCGGCGAGTTTCAACGCGGGGGCCACGCCGATCAGTGCGAACGGGATGATGGCGAGGATCAGCGCCAGCTTGCGGAACGAGCCGAACTGCCAGACGAAGAGGATCAGCATCGCCACCACGGCGTGCGGCAGGTAGTCGCCGAGCGCGGCGTTGGCCTCGGCCGCGTCTTCGATCTCGGCACCCAGCTCGATGCGGTAGCCCGGCGGCAGCGCGAGCGCTGCCACGGTCGGCGCGAGTCGGTCCACCACCTGCTGCGCGGTCTGCGTTTCGCTGCGGCCCTGCACGGTCAGCGTGCGCGACAGGTCGCGGCGGCGAATGACCGAGGGCTCCGAGTTGACCGTGAGCGTCGCCACCGCCGACAACGGCACCGGCGCGGCACCGGAGGCCGGGTAGACCAGGCTGTTCACCACCTCCTCGGGCCGCTGGCGCTCGGCCTCGGAGCCGCGCACGACCAGCGGCACCAGCGTGTCGCCGTCGCGCAGCGCCGAGACGGCCAGGCCGCTGAAGCGCGCACCCAGCGAGGTGGCCACGTCCTCACTGGTGATGCCCAGGCGCCGCGCCTTGCGCTGGTCGATCTGCACGTCCAGGCGCGGCACGCGGCCGTCCCAGTCGTCGCGCACGCCGACCACGCCGGGCACGCCGCGCAGCGCGGTCTGCAGCTGCTCGCCCAGTCGGCGCAACTCGTGCTCGTCCGGGCCGGCGATGCGGTAGGCCACGGTGCCGGCGTCGGTCGCGCCCAGCGAGAAGCGCTTCACATCGGCGCGCAGCTCCGGGTGGGCCTGTGCCAGCCAGGCACGGGTGCGCACGATCATCGGGTCGAGCGCCTCCTTGCCGTTCACGCCCACGGTGAAGTAGCCGATGTGCGAAGCCGGCAGCGGCGGGTTCAGTCCGAGGATGATGCGCGGCCCGCCGTCGGCCACGTAGCCGATGCTGGTCGTCACCTCGGGGTTGGCCTTCCTGTCGGCCAACCAGCGGCTGATGGCCTGCACGGTGGAGAGCGTGGCACGCGAATCGCTGCCGGGCTGCAGTTCGATGGCGATCTGGTACTGCGGCCGGTCGGACGGCGGCAGGAAGCCCGCGGGCACGCTGGCCAGCATGGCCATCGCGAGCGTGAACATCACCCCCAT
Source organism: Rhizobacter sp. P3_C12 (assembly GCF_056402735.1). NCBI lineage: Bacteria > Pseudomonadati > Pseudomonadota > Betaproteobacteria > Burkholderiales > Sphaerotilaceae > Rhizobacter > Rhizobacter sp. P3_C12. Next base: position 20,515 of record NZ_JBFUGW010000044.1, on the reverse strand, counting down.
CGCGCCAAGGAACACCGCCTTGTGGTCGAGCACCTGGCCGATGACGCGCCGGTAGCCGCGGTAGAAACGCGACTCGGCGGCCGGCTCGCCCTGTGCGGCGTGGTGCGAAGGCTGGAGGAAGTGGTAGCACAGCAGCGGCGTCACCGTCAGGCAGAACAGCCACGAGCCCAGCAGCGACAGCGCGAGCACGATCACCAGCGGTCGCAGGTACTCGTTGATCGAGGTGTGGCCGAAGAAGAACGGCGAGAACGCGAAGATGATCACCAGCGACGAGGTGAGCAGCGGGATGGCCAGCGTGCGGCCCGCATCGATGCAGGCCTGGCGACGGGCTTCGCCGGCCGCGAGGCGCCGTTCGATGTCTTCGGCGATCACGATGCCGTTGTCCACCAGCAGGCCCAGCGCGATGATGATGGCCGCCATCGAGACGTTGTGCAGCTCGATCGACAGCATCTGCATCGCCACCAGCGTGCCCAGGATGGTCAGCGGCACGATGCTGCCGACCACGAGCCCGGCGCGCCAGCCCAGGAACAGCACGACCACCGCCATCACGATGACGATGGTCTCGCCCATCACGCGGTTCATCTTGCCCATCTCGCGCCCGACCACGTCGGCCTGGAAGGTCACGTACTCGAGCGTGAAGCCGGCCGGCAGCAGTTGCTGCAGTTCGGCCACGCGCGCCTTCAGCGCCTGGCCGAAGGCCTGCACGTTCTGGCCCGCGCGCATCGATACACCCAGCACCACGGCCGGCTCGCCCTGGTAGACCGCGGACGATTCCGGCGGATCGGCCGGCAGCACGCGGATGCTGGCGATGTCCGACAGGCGCAGGGTCGCGTCGTGGTGGCCGCCGCGTTCGGGCACGCTCAGCACGACATTGCGCAGCGCCTCCAGCGACCTGATCTCGCCCGAGGCCACCAGCGCGCTGTTCAAACCGCCGAGCACCGCCTGGCCGGCGGAGAGCACGACGTTCTGTTGCTGCAGTTGCTGCAGCACGGCCGGTGCCCCGAGGCCCAGCCCGGCGAGGCGCGCGCGGTCGAACTCGATGTAGACGCGTTCGTCCTGCAGGCCGTGGAAGCTGACGCCCTGCACGCCGGGCAGCTCGTACAGCCGGTCGCGCAGCTGCTTGAGCGGCTGGCGCATCTCGCTCATCGCGAAGCCGGGCGCGGTGACGGCGATGGAGGCCACCGCCACGCGGCCGAAGTCGTCGTTGATGTCCGCCGGCAGCGTGCCGTCCGGAAACTGCGGCGACACCTCGGCCACCTTGGCGCGCAGCTTCTGCCAGACCGCCGGCAGGTCGGACACGCTCTCGTGCGCCGTCACCTGCACGATGACATTGCCGGTGCGCACCACGCTCGCCACGTGCTTCAACTCGGGCAGCTGGCGCAGCCGCTCTTCCAGCGGCCGGGCGACGAGCTGCTCCATGCGCTCGACCGGCAACCCGGGGTTGGCGACGAAGATCATCGCGTCGCGGATGGTGGTGGAAGGCTCCTCCTGCGACGGGAACTTCAGGAAGGCCAGCACGCCGGCCACCAGCACCAGCGCGGCCACGAAGAAGGTCAGCCGGCTGGCGCCGAGCGCCGATTCGGTGAGCCTCATGGTTGCGCTCCGTGCAGCAGCGTCTGCGGCTCCTGCCGCACCACGGCCTGGCCTTCGTTCAGGAAGGCGACGCCGGCGACGACGACCTGGTCGCCTGCGGCCAGGCCCGCCTTCACCGGCAGGCGACCGCCCGGGAGCACGCCGTCGCCGATCTGGATGGCACGGCGCACGAGTTGATGTTTGGTGCTATCGAGCAGGAAGACGCTCGCTGTGCCTGGGCCCGCTCCGGCCAGCAGCGCGGGAGCGGGTACCGAGAGCGCGGCGTTCGCCTTGCGCGGCAGTTCCACCGAGACGACACTGCCGCTGCGCAAGCTCGTGGCGGCACCCGCGATGCGGAAGACTGCCTGTACCAGCGAGCCGTTCTCATTGCGGGTCGAAAGCCGCTCCAGCGTCAGCGGCAGCGAGCCAGCTGTGGCGACCTGGCCCGGCGTGAGATGCGATGCCACCGATTCGGGCAGCATCGCCACCACCTCCAGCGCCTGACCCGCCTCGATCTGCAGTATCGGCTGGCCGGCTGCGATGTCGGTGTGCGGCTGGGCTGCTCGCGCGACGATCTCGCCGTCGAACGGTGCGGTGACGCGCATCAGCGCAAGATCCCGACGTGCCGATGCGAGCGCCGCCTCGGCGGCTTGCAGTTGGCCGGTCGCCAGTTGATGCTGCGTCTGTACCGACTCCAGCGTGGTTGCCGAGACGATCTGGTCCTTCGCGAGCGACTCGTGCTGCCGTAGCTGGGTGCTGCGCTCTGCAAGCACTGTCGCAGCCGAGGCGCGGTCGGCTTCGGCCTTGTCGAGGCGCCAACGAGCTGGCGATTCCTCCAGACGCGCAAGCACCTGGCCAGCACGCACGCGGTCTCCGACGTCGACGAGGATGACGGCAATGCGCCCCGGAGATTCGAAGCCGAGATCGGCGCGCTGACGCGCGCGCAGTGTGCCGATGAAGGCCTCGCTGGCCGTCGTGGTGCCGTCAGCAACAACTTCTACCTTGACGGGGCGCGGCACGACGACGGACGGTGTGGGTTCCTTGGCGCACGCGGTGAGCAGGGCCGCCAGGAGGACGACAACAGCGCCCTTGTGGTGATGCGGTGACATGGTGGTGAATCCGGAAAGGAGGTTGATCAGGTGACGGTCTGAGCGAGCTGCTGCAGCGCCTGGCGCATGGCTTCGCGCTGCCGCTTGCTGAACTGGTGCAGGTTCAGCAGTTCGAGCAGCGAGAGGCCGTCGAGCGCCGCCGTGATGGCGAGCGCGAGGCCAGCCTGCGGGCCGGCGTCGACGAACTCGCCGTACAGGCGGTCATAGGACTGCTGCACGGGGCCGAGCAGGTGCGGATAGCTGGTGACCGCGGCGAGCAGGTTCGTCAGCAGCAGCTTCTCGCTGGCCGGCATGTCGAAGGTGTCGTCGACCAGGGCCTGCAGCAGTGCACTGGTGGTGTCGCCGCGCTTGGCCGCCTTGGCCCGGCTGCGCTGGTCGAGCAGCTCGACCATGCGCTCGACCAGTGCGCCGAGCAGCTCGTCCTTGGTCTTGAAGTGATAGATCAGGCCGCCCTTGGTGACCCCGGCGGCGGCGGCGACGCCTTCGAGCGTCATCTCCTGGACGCTGTGCTTCGAGATCAGTCCGGCAGCGGCGTCGAGCAGCTTTTCGCGTGAGCTGCTGCGCCCGGGTGGGTTGGTCATGCGGGCCTCCTTGAGGATTGAAACTGTACTGTACGTATAGTACAGTAATTGACTCTGACCCGTCAACCCCGGAGATCGCTCATGCCCCCGTTTGCTCGAACCCACCTCGGTGCTGTTGCCGCCTGGCTGCTGGCCTTGGCAGGCTGCGCCACATCCGTCGTGCCCCCTGCGGCCTCGCTCGCGGTGCCTGCCGCGTGGAGCGTCGACACGCCGTCCGCTTCACCTGGAGCCAGTCGTGCCCCCGACGCCTGGTGGCGCGACTTCGGCAGTGCTGAACTCGATGCGTTGATCGACTCCGCGCTGCACGCCAACCGCGACCTGCGCATCGCCGCGGCGCGCGTGGCCCAGGCACGCGCCGGGGTCGACGCGGCCGATGCGGAGCGCCTGCCACAGCTCGGCCTGGCCGCGGGCGCGCGCCGGGGGCGCGATTCGAGCGCGGACCCCAAGGCCGACGTCACCGCTGTCGGCTTTCGTGCCAGTTGGGAGGCGGACCTGTTCGGTGCCAAGGGGCTGGCCAGCACCGCCGCCACGCGCGATGCGCAGGGCGCCGAGCTGGCGCATCAGGCGATGCGCGTGGCCATTGCCGCTGAGGTGGCCACGGCCTGGTTCGAGGTCCAGGCGCTGGCGCAGCGCGAGGCTGTGAGCCTTGACGCTGCCACGACGCTGCAGCGGCAGATCGAGGTGGCGCGGCGCCGCTTCGAGGTCGGTCAATCCAGCGCGCTGGACGTCGACCGGCTCATTGCCGAGCTGCGCCAGGAAGAAGCCAGCGCGGCCCAGCTGCAAGGTGCGCGGCGCAGCCGGCTGCGGCAACTGGCCGTGCTGACGGGTGCGACGCAGCCGGGTACCGTGTCCGGCAGCACCGCCGCCAGCGCGCCGACCGTGCTCGCGCCGCTGCCCGCCGAACTGCTGGAGCGTCGGCCCGATGTGCAACTGCAGGCCCGCGCGGTCGAGGCCGCCGCGGCGCGTCTCGGCGTGGCCAAGCGAGACCTCTACCCACGCATCCAGCTCGACTGGGCCGGCCGCAAGGAGCGACTGAGTGTGGATGGGGCCAGTGCGTCGCCCGCGCTGGTCGTCGGCTACGGCCTGACGGTGTCGCTGCCGATCCTCGATGGTGGCCGCATCCGCGCGAACATCGCGGTCCACGAGGCGCGGGCCGAGGAGGCCATGGCGGCGTACGAGAAGGCGATGCTGGGTGCACTGGCCGATGCGGACATCGCGCTGGTGCAGCAGGTTGCGGCCGACGCCAGTGTCAGTGCGCTGGAACAGGCGTTGCGTGCCGGCGCCGATGCCTCACGCCGCAGCCGGCGCATGTTCGACGCCGGGCTCGTCGGGCTGGACACCGTGCTCGACGTGCACCGCAGCCACCTGCGTGCGCAAGATGCTCTGCTGCAGGCGCGCGGTGCGCAATGGGCTGCGGCCGTGGCGGTGCGACGGGCCTTTGCCGGCGGGGTCTGAATTCACACGGATTCGTACAGGTCGGCGAACACATGATCGGGCACGGGCTTCTAGCGCAAAGGATTGGCCGGGCAGGCGGGCGGCCACGCGCCGACGTAGCGCCGATTCACGGTCGTGCGGCCCTGGCCATCCACGATGCGCAGTTCGTCGCCGGCCAGCATCACGGTCGAATCGACGGTCCTGGATTTCTCTTCGAGTGTCACCGTGAGTTTCAGGTGGTTGCCGTCGGCGACTTCCCAGGTGGCAGGCAGGAACGGCGTGCCGCGCTGCTTCCACTCCTCGGCTTCGCGGCCACACTTGGGATACATCCGGAAGGTCTTGTCCGCCCGGAACTCCACGAACTGTCGATCGGTGCTGGCCCACTGGCCCGTCAGCGACTGTTCGAGCGGTGCGCTGTCTTGAGCTCCCGCGGTGGCGGCGAGGGACAGCAAGAGCAGGGGAAACAGACGAGAACCAAGCATGGGGTCGAGCCGAGGAAGCAGGACCGGCAACGTTAACGCATCGGGATGCCGATGAGCTTGTCGATCCGGGCGGCCGTCGAACGTCGCATGGATGAAGCCCGCAAACCGCAGACGCTTCATTCAGCCCTCGTTGCACCACCAGGAGAAACCCCGTGACAAAGATGATCTTCGTGAGCCTTCCGGTCACCGACCTCGCAGCCTCGGTCGCCTTCTACAAGGCGCTGGGATTCGAACAGAACCCGCAATTCAGTGACGACACCGCAGCCTGCATGGTCTGGAGCGAGACGATCCACGCGATGCTGCTGACCCACGCCAAATGGCGCACCTTCACCGAGCGGCCGCTTCCACCCGTCGGCACCAGCGGGGTCATGCTGGGCCTGACCGTGGACAGCCGGGAGGCCGTCGACCGGATGAACCAGGCCGCTGCCGCGCACGGTGGCCAGGCCGACGTGAACCCGGTGCAGGACCTCGGCTTCATGTACGGCCGGGATCTGGCCGACCCCGACCAGCACCTGTGGGGCGCGATCTGGATGGATCCCGCGGCGATGCCCTCGGACCATCAGGTGGCGTAGGCCAGAATGGCCGGATCGCGAGACACCAGACGCCATGATCCGAAATCCCTACAGCCCGCCCGCCAGTGCCATGACCGAGGGCCCGAAGGACGAAGCGGTTCGCCGTCCGATATCGGTCTGGATCCTGCTGCTGTTTCTGCTGGCGGGCATCACGCTCTACTGCTGGGGGTTCATCCGCGGCGCTCAGTTCGTGATGGCAGCGCGTATCGGGGCGATCAGTCCGGTCACTGCTGCCTGGATGCTTGCATGGCGGGTGGGAGTCTTCGCCCTGCTGGTGCTGGCGGTTGTCGGCGTGTACCGGCGGCACTGGGCCGGGCGCTGGTTCGGCTTGGCCGTCATTGCAGGTGTCGCGATGTTCTCCATCTTCGGGCACGACACCACGCAGTATGCGAACGACGCGGAGCGCGCCGGCGGGTTCATGGGGCGCATCATCATCTTCCCGGTACTGTTCGCGTGGTGGGCCCATGCGTATGCCTTTTCAGCCAAGGCGAAGCGCTATTTCCTGCCTCGTTCCGCGCGCGCCGCAGCCTGAGGGCGCTTGCGCCCGCTGAGCATCGTCGCGGGCAGGTTCTCGCGCCAGCGCCAGCTCATCACGGCGACGCCGGCCAGGTGCACCACGACCGAGGCCAGCAAGGTGTCCGCGAGCCAGGCGTGCAGGTCGTGCACGCGCTCGTCGCCCCAGAAGGCATCGAGCCGGCTCATCCACCCGGTGAACCCGAGCAGCAGCACCAGCAGCCACAGCAGCCAGACCATCCACAGGCCCAGCGGGTTGTGCGCCAGCGTGCGCGGCGCGCCGCCGCGCAGGTAGGCGAGCGTGTCGCCGATCGAGGGCTTCAGCGCGCGCCAGCCACCCGGGCCCCGGTGCAGCGCCGCCCACAGGCAACGCACCGCCACCACGCCGACGGTGATGTAGCCGGCGAGCCGGTGCCACCAGTCGCCGTCGTCGCGCACGAGATTCAGCACCACCAGCGCCGCGAGACTCCAGTGGCACAGCCGAACGACGACATCCCACACGCGGACGCGGCCATCGGGCAGCGCGGGCATCGGTTCACTTCTCGATTTCGGACTTCACCGGCTCCAGCGTCTTGGCGTCGAAGTAGATCTCGACCTTCTTGCCTTCCTTGTTCTTGCCGTAGATCTCGTAGCAGTTGCCGTCGACCTTGAATTTTTTGATCGTGTAGCCCTGGCCTTCGAGCTTGGCCTTGGCATCGGCTTCCTTCATCCATTCGGCCTTGGGGTAGGCCTTGCAGTCAGCCTTGGCGAAGGCGCTGAGCGGCGCGGCCGCGACGATGCCGATCAGGGCGGCGAGGGTGAGTTGCTTCATGGCGAACCTTTCAACGAAGTCAAGGGTGGAATCGCAGGTTTCAGCGGCCGCCTGGGCGAGCCCTGGCCTGGTGGCGGTACAGCGTGCTGCGATGGATGCCGAGGCGCTTGGCCGCCTCGGCGACGCTGCCTCCGCATTCCGACAGCGCGCGATCGATGGTGTCCTCGACGACGCTCGACAGCGCGGGCTCGGTCGTGACGGCGAGGTGCCGCCGAGCCTGTGCCGATCCGGACAGCACGCGCTCCGGCAACTGCTCGACGCCGAGCAGCGCACCATCGTCGGCCAGCGCGACGAGCGCGCGCAGCACGTGGGCCAGCTCCCGTACGTTGCCCGGCCAGGCGTGAGCGTCGAGCCGGTCGAGGGCAGCGGGGTCCAGCGACAGCTGCTTCGCCTTCGCCAGCGGGCCGAACAGCTGCTCGATGAGCGCTCGCCGGTCGTGCCGATCACGCAAAGCCGGGATCGCGACGCGGTAGCCGTCGATCCGGTAGAGCAGGTCGGCCCGGAAGGCCTGCCCGGCACTCATCGCCGACACGTCCTGGTGGGTGGCGCAGACGAGGTCGAAGTCGACCGGGATGCCCGGGCCGCCACCGAGCGGCACGACCATGCGCTCCTCGAGCACGCGCAGCAGCCGCGTCTGCAGCAGCAGCGGCATGTCGCCGATCTCGTCGAGGAACAGCACGCCGCCGGCGGCTTCGCGGATGCGCCCCGGCATGCCGCGCCGACGGGCCCCGGTGAAGGCGCCCGCCTCGTAGCCGAACAGCTCGGCCTCGATCAGCGCTTCCGGCAGCGCCGCACAGTTGACGGCGACGAATGGCCCCTTGCTGCGGCGCGATGCCTGGTGCAGCCGGCGGGCGAACACCTCCTTGCCGCTGCCGGTCTCGCCGGTGATCAGCACCGGCAGGCCCTGGTCGAGCACCTTGCAGGCGCTGTGCAGCAGCGGCGCCGTGTCGTCCACGGCGGGCAACGCATCGTCGTCGACTGCCTTGGCGAGGGGTCGCGCCGTACTGCGTGACGCCGCCGGCCGCTCTGCGCGCTCCAGCGTCGCCGCGATCTGCCGGCCATCGGGCAGCGTCAGCAACCCGGAGCCGTGGTGAGGCTGCGACCAGCGCGCACCGATCAGTGCTTCCGCCGGCCGCTCGAGCAAGCCCGCCCACGCCGTGCCGAGCAGCCCGAGGGCGACCCGGTTGGCGGCGACGATCCGGCCCTCGTCGATAACGATCAAGCCCTCGCGCGCGGTGCCCAGCAAACCGGGCTTGGCATGGAAGCGCAGCAGGTGCCCGCTGGCCTGCGCCAGCATCAGCCGGTGCTCGACCTGCTGCGCCGCCATGCGCACCAGGCCGAGCGTGTGGTCGTTGACCTGCGCGGCTTCGCCGGAGATGTCGATCACGCCGGCGATCTCGCCGCGCCCGTTGAAGATCGGCGATGCGGCACAGCCGATCGCCCCGTTCTGCGGCAGGAAGTGTTCGCCGCCCAGCACCATCAGCGACTGGCGCTCCAGCAGCGCGGTGCCGATGGCATTGGTGCCGCGGCGCGTCTCGGACCATTCGACGCCCGGCGCGAGCGCGATGCGTTGCGCCTTCGGCAGGAACTCGGGGCTGCCGATCTCCTCGAGGATGAGCCCTGACGGATCGGTGAGGATCACGACGCAGCTGGCCCTCAGCGCGTGCTCGGTCAGGCTGTCGAGCTCGGGCTGTGCGCACGCGAGCATCTGCATGGCCTGCTCGCGGCGCTCACGCAGGTGTTGCCGCAGCAGCGGCTCGGGTTCGGCCACGGCCGGGCCGATGCCCTGGCAGCGCCGCCACGAGCGCGAGATGTGCGGCGCCAGGCCTTCATCGCCCGACAGGGCCTGGCCCTGCAGGAAGAACAGATCGCGGGCGTGCTCGACCCGCAGCGAAAGCGCCTGCGCCTCTTTCATGCTGTCTCCGATCTCGTGGGCAACGTGTCGCAGCACGCGACATGTCGCGCGACATCCTCGCACGGATGTGTCGCAGATCGCGAAACCCGACCCGCGCGTCCGGTTGTCGTCCGGTTCTGATGGGCGCGCCGATGGCGAGGGCACAGCGGGGCCGGGCGATGTCGTGGCCGCGCATCGGCCGGCCCTGGGGTAAGTACCCAGCCGAGCGGGTACGCGCGTTGCAAACCAGGTACCGCGGCGCTGCAGTGGGCGGTGCCCATCACACCCAGATCGGAGACGCAAAGATGGACAAGCTCGACCCCGGCAAGTTCGGCACCCCGGTGGACTTCAAGAAGCGCTACGGCAACTACATCGGCGGCGAGTGGACGGCGCCGTCCGGGCGCCAGTACTTCGAGAACATCACGCCGGTGACCGGCCGCCCGTTCTGCGAGATCCCGCGCTCGACGGCCGAAGACATCGACCGCGCGCTCGACGCCGCGCACAAGGCGAAGACCGCCTGGGGCAAGACCTCGACGACGGAACGCGCGAACCTGCTGCACAAGATCGCCGATCGCATGGAGGCCAATCTGGCGATGCTGGCCGCGGCCGAGACCTGGGACAACGGCAAGCCGATCCGCGAGACCACGGCGGCCGACCTGCCGCTGGCGATCGACCACTTCCGCTACTTCGCGTCGGCGATCCGCGCGCAGGAGGGCGGCGTCAGCCAGATCGACAACGACACGGTGGCCTATCACTTCCACGAGCCGATCGGCGTGGTGGGCCAGATCATCCCGTGGAACTTCCCGATCCTGATGGCGGTGTGGAAGCTGGCGCCGGCACTCGCTGCCGGCAACTGCGTGGTGCTGAAGCCGGCCGAGCAGACGCCGGTGTCGATCCTCGTGCTGCTCGAGACGGTGGCCGACCTGCTGCCGCCCGGCGTGCTCAACGTCGTCAACGGCTTCGGGCTGGAGGCGGGCAAGCCGCTCGCGTCGAGCAACCGCATCGGCAAGATCGCCTTCACCGGCGAGACCACGACCGGTCGGCTGATCTCGCAGTACGCGAGCCAGAACCTGATCCCGGTGACGCTGGAGCTGGGCGGCAAGTCGCCCAACGTGTTCTTCGCCGACGTGATGGAGAAGGACGACGCATTCTTCGACAAGGCGCTCGAAGGCTTCGCGATGTTCGCGCTGAACCAGGGCGAGGTCTGCACCTGCCCGTCGCGCGCGCTGGTGCAGGAATCGATCTACGACCGCTTCATGGAGCGCGCGGTCAAGCGCGTGGCGGCCATCAAGCAGGGCAGCCCGCTCGACCCGTCGACGATGATCGGCGCGCAGGCCTCGAGCGAGCAGCTGGAGAAGATCCTGTCGTACCTCGACATCGGCCGGCAGGAGGGCGCCAAGGTGCTGATCGGCGGCGAGCGCAACATGCTGCCCGGCCAGCTCGAGGGCGGCTACTACGTGAAGCCGACGATCTTCGAGGGCCACAACAAGATGCGCATCTTCCAGGAAGAGATCTTCGGGCCGGTGGTGTCGGTCACGCGCTTCAAGGACGAGGAAGAGGCGCTGTCGATCGCCAACGACACGCTGTACGGGCTGGGCGCCGGCGTATGGAGCCGCGACATGAACACCGCCTTCCGCATGGGCCGCGGCATCCAGGCCGGGCGCGTGTGGACCAACTGCTACCACCACTACCCGGCGCATGCGGCCTTCGGCGGCTACAAGCAATCGGGCATCGGCCGCGAGAACCACAAGATGATGCTCGACCACTACCAGCAGACCAAGAACCTGCTGGTGAACTACAGCGAGCACAAGCTCGGGTTCTTCTGATGGAAGCGAGCGCCGAGGTCCTGCGCGTGACGGCCACCGACGCGGCGCTCGCACTGATCGAGCGGCTGCAGCTGAAGCACGGGCCGTTGATGTTCCACCAGTCGGGCGGCTGCTGCGATGGCAGCGCGCCGATGTGCTACCCGCAGGGGGAGTTCATCGTCGGCGACTACGACCGCCTGCTGGGGCACATCGGCGGCATGCCGTTCTACATCAGCGGCCCGCAGTTCGAGTACTGGCAGCACACGCAGCTGATCATCGACGTGGTGCCGGGGCGCGGCGGGATGTTCTCGGTGGAGGGGCCGGAGGGGCTGCGGTTCCTGACGCGGTCGCGGCTGTTCACCGATGAGGAGTGGGGGGTGTTGGGTTCGGGGTGAGGCCTCGGGGCTGCCGCGCGTCGACGTACACCCAGGCCGACACGCCTGAAGCCAGCGTGACCCGATCGCGGCGGTAGTCGGCCACCTCGTAGCTGTCTGCGTTGCGCAGCTCTTCAGGCGTCAGCGCGAAGACCGTGCCGTCGACCCGGTCCTGGTCGCGGCCGGTGAACACCAGCATCGGGTGATGCGTCTTGCCGCTCGACTTGATGACGGCTGCGTCGTGGATCTCCAGCAGCGTCAGCGTGTAGCCCGGCAGCGCGTCCTGGGTGCCCGCCAGCGTGCGGCCGAAGGTGTCGCGCTGCACGGACTCGAGCTGCAGCGTGCCGTACGAGAAGAGCTGCTCTGTCGTTTCGGTGGAATCCGGCATGGCGAGATGGGGTGAGCTGTCAGGCGCCGCCGAGCCGGCGCAGTTCGTCGATCGTGTTGGCATTGAAGAAGGCGTCGGCATCGTCGAACAGCACGTCGACGCATTCTTGCCGCTCCAGCCAACGCTCGATCTTGCGGCCGCCCTCGGCGAGGTAGGCGGCCAGGTCGACATGCAGATCCGCCCTCAGCAGGCAGAACACCGACTGCCGTTGCCGTTCACCGGCCTCTTCGGTGACTGCCACCACCGCCCGCGCGTCGCCGGCCGCTGCAGCCAGGGTCATCACGAGATCGTCGGGAAACCGCGGCGTGTCGCAGGGCACCGTTGCCATCCAGTCGGTGCGGCAGTGGGTCAGGCCGGCGAGGAAGCCCGCCAGCGGGCCCGGGTAGTCGGTGTCGGCGTCGGCCAGCACGGGCACACCGTAGCCGCGATAGACCTCCGGATGCCGGTTGGCGCTGATCATCACCGAACCGACCTGGGGCGCGATGCGCCGCAAGGCGTGCTGCACCAGCGGCTCGCCATCGAGCGTCTGCAGGCCCTTGTCGACGCCGCCCATGCGGCTGCCCCGGCCGCCTGCCAGGATCAGCGCGGTGATCTGCTCACGTTGGATCATGTCGGCCTCGATTCTGCTGCTTTGGTCGAGCGATATCCTCGGTCAAGGATATCGACTAGGATCGCCCAAACCGGGTGAAGATGAATGCTGCGCTGCGTCAATGACGCGGCCCCTCGTCCCTTGTCCCTTGTCCCTCGTCTCCGTTCAAGCAGCGCGTCTCCACGATTCCGACATCGCTTGACCCACTGGCCGGAGCGCACCCCGCTTCGACGACGACATGACGACAACAGCCACGCGCCCCAGCGATCCCGGCACCGTGCCACTCGCTTCCGTCGACGAGATGCGCGGCCGCCTTCGCCGCAAGAACAAGCTGAAGGGACGCCAGCCGGACCACGTGTCGCTCGAGGAAGTGCAGGTGCTCATCGGCCCGGGGCCGCACCGGCGCGACCTGCTGATCGAATACCTGCACCTGATCAACGACGCGTGGAACGGCCTGCACGACCGGCACCTGGTGGCGTTGGCCCGCGAGTTGAAGCTGTCGATGGCCGAGGTCTTCGAGGTCGCAACCTTCTATCACCACTTCGAGGTGCTGCGCGGTGACGAGCAACCCGCATCGCTCACGGTGCGCGTGTGCGACGGGCTGTCGTGCGAGATGTCCGGCGCGCAGGACCTGCTCGCGCGCCTGCCGGCGCTGCTGGGCACCGCGGTCCGGGTCATCCCGGCACCCTGCGTGGGCCGCTGCGAACAGGCGCCGGTCGCGATCGTCGGGCAGGCGCCGGTGGTGCATGCCAGGGCGGCAACCGTCCAGGCCGCCGTCGATGCGGGCTCGGCCCGCCATGCGCTGCCGCGCGACGATGGCGCCTTCGACGCCGGCGCTGCCGGTGCCGCGCCGATCACCCGCGCACCGCAGGAGGTGGCACCCGCCTACGTCGGCTACGACGCCTACCGGCAGGGTGGCGGCTACGAGCTCGCGGCAGCGGTCGCGTCCGGGCAGATCCTGGCGGCCGACGTGTTGAAGGCGATGACCGATTCCGGCCTGCGTGGATTGGGCGGCGCGGGATTCCCGGCCGGGCGCAAGTGGGGCATCGTGATGCAGCAGCCGGCCCCGCGCGTGATGGCCGTCAACATCGACGAAGGCGAGCCCGGCACGTTCAAGGACCGCACCTACCTCGAACGCGATCCGCACCGCTTCCTCGAGGGCCTGCTCGTCGCCGCCGCGGTGGTGGGCACCGAGGCCTGCTACATCTACCTGCGCGACGAGTACCACGGCTGCCGCGCGATCCTCGAGCGCGAGCTGGCACGGCTGAAGGCCGACCCGCCGTGCACGCTGCCGCACATCGAGTTGCGGCGCGGCGCCGGTGCGTACATCTGCGGCGAGGAGTCCGCGATGATCGAGAGCATCGAAGGCAAGCGCGGCGAACCGCGGATGCGCCCGCCCTACATCGCGCAGATCGGCCTGTTCGGGCGGCCGACGCTCGAGCACAACTTCGAGACGCTGTACTGGGTGCGCGACATCGTGCAGCGCGGCCCGGCCTGGTTCAGCGGCCCCGGCCGCAACGGGCGCCACGGGCTGCGTTCGTTCAGCGTCAGCGGCCGCGTGCGCGAGCCGGGCGTCAAGCTGGCGCCGGCGGGCATCAGCCTGCGCGAACTGGTGGACGAGTTCTGCGGCGGCATGCTGCCCGGCCACGACCTCTACGCCTACCTGCCCGGCGGCGCGTCCGGCGGGATCCTGCCGGCGAGCCTCGCCGACCTGCCGCTCGATTTCGACACGCTGCAGCCGCACGGCTGCTTCATCGGCTCGGCCGCCGTCATCGTCTTGAGCCAGCACGACAAGGCGCGCGATGCTGCGATGAACATGATGAAGTTCTTCGAGCACGAGAGCTGCGGCCAGTGCACGCCGTGCCGGGTCGGCACCAGCAAGGCGGCCGCGTTGATGGCCGAGCCGCTGTGGGACCACGGCACGCTGGAAGACCTGAACCAGGTGATGGTCGACGCCTCGATCTGCGGCCTCGGCCAGGCGGCGCCGAACCCGGTGCGCTGCGTCCAGAAATACTTTCCCCACGAGGTGTCGTGATGAATGCGCCCGAACGAAATGTCCTGATCCCCGGCGTCGAGTTCACGCTGGACGGCGAGTCCGTCCAGGCCTTCGGCGGCGAGACCATCCTGCAGGTCGCCGATCGCGTGGGCGTGAGCATTCCCCGCCTGTGCTACACGCCGGGCTACCGGGCCGACGGCAACTGCCGCTCGTGCATGGTCGAGATCGACGGCGAACGCACGCTCGCGCCGAGCTGCTGCCGCGCGCCGACCGCCGGCATGAAGGTGCAGGCCACCAGCGAACGCGCCGTCAGGAGCCAGAAGATGGTGCTCGAGATGCTGCTCTCGGACATGCCGGCGCAGGGCCACAAGTGGATCGGCGACGACGCGACCCGCCAGCACGGCGAGCTCAGCGACTGGGCCTCGCGCATGGACGTCAACGTGCGCCCCGCGCTGGCGGCGATCGCCCGCGAGCAGCCGGCGCCCGACCTGTCGCATCCGGCGATGGCGGTGAACCTGGATTCGTGCATCCAGTGCAACCGCTGCGTGCGCGCGTGCCGCGAGGAACAGGTCAACGACGTGATCGGCTATGCCTTCCGCGGGCATGACAGCGCCATCGTGTTCGACCTGCAGGACGGCATGGGCGACAGCACCTGCGTGGCCTGCGGCGAGTGCGTGCAGGCCTGCCCGACCGGTGCGCTGATGCCCAAGAGCCACATCGGCGCGCAGGAGGTCGATCGCAAGGTCGATTCCGTCTGCCCGTTCTGCGGCGTCGGCTGCCTGCTCACCTACAACGTGAAGGACGAGCAGATCGTCAGCGTCGACGGGCGCGACGGCCCGGCCAACCACAGCCGCCTGTGCGTGAAGGGCCGCTTCGGGTTCGACTACGCCCACCATCCGCAGCGCCTGACCAAGCCGCTGATCCGCAAGCCGGGCGTGCCCAAGCATCCCGATGCCATCGGCGACCCCGCCGACTGGAGCGAGGTGTTCCGCGAGGCGACCTGGGAAGAGGCGCTCGACCTGGCCGCAAGCCAGCTCGCCGCGTTGCGCGACACGCACGGCCTGAAGGCGCTGGCCGGCTTCGGGTCGGCCAAGGGCAGCAACGAGGAGGCCTACCTGTTCCAGAAGCTGGTGCGCACCGGCTTCGGCAGCAACAACGTCGACCACTGCACGCGGCTGTGCCACGCGTCCAGCGTCGCGGCGCTGCTCGAAGGGGTCGGCTCCGCGGCGGTGAGCAACCAGGTCAACGATGTCGAGCATGCGGGCCTGATCCTCGTGATCGGCTCGAACCCGACGGCCAACCACCCGGTGGCGGCCACCTGGATGAAGAACGCCGCCCAGCGCGGCACCAAGATCGTGCTCGCCGATCCGCGCATCACCGACATCGGGGGCCACGCGTGGCGCACGCTGCAGTTCAACGCCGACACCGACGTGGCGCTGCTCAACGCGCTGATCCACACGGTCATCGACGAAGGCCTGGTCGACGAAGACTTCATCGCGCGGCGCGCGAACAACTTCGAGGCGCTGAAGGAGAACGTGAAGGGCTACAGCGCCGAAGCGATGGCGCCGATCTGCGGCATTCCGGCGCAGACGATCCGCGAGGTGGCGCGCGAGTTCGCGACCAGCAAGGCGTCGATGATCCTGTGGGGCATGGGCATCAGCCAGCACGTGCACGGCACCGACAACGCGCGCTGCCTGATCGCGCTCGCGACCGTCACCGGCCAGATCGGCAAGCCGGGCAGCGGCCTGCACCCGCTGCGCGGCCAGAACAACGTCCAGGGCGCGAGCGACGCGGGGCTGATCCCGATGATGCTGCCGAACTACCAGCGCGTCGACAACGTGGACGCGCACGCCTGGTTCGAGAAGTTCTGGAACACGCCGCTCGACGACAAGCCCGGCTACACGGTGGTCGAGATCATGCACAAGGCGCTCGCGCCCGAGACGGATCCGCACAAGATCCGCGGCATGTACATCATGGGCGAGAACCCGGCCATGAGCGACCCCGACCTCAACCATGCCCGCCATGCGCTGACCTCGCTCGAGCACCTGGTGGTGCAGGACATCTTCATGACCGAGACGGCCTGGTACGCCGATGTCGTGCTGCCCGCCAGCGCCTGG
The DNA here is from genome assembly GCF_056402735.1 of Rhizobacter sp. P3_C12. Lineage (NCBI taxonomy): Bacteria > Pseudomonadati > Pseudomonadota > Betaproteobacteria > Burkholderiales > Sphaerotilaceae > Rhizobacter > Rhizobacter sp. P3_C12. The sequence goes on along the minus strand of NZ_JBFUGW010000044.1, from coordinate 4,278 downwards.
CCGGAGAAGACCGGCACCGTCACCAACACCGACCGCATGGTGCAGATGGGGCGCCGCGCGCTGACGCCGCCGGGCGATGCGAAGCCCGATCTCTGGATCATCCAGGAGATCGCGCGGCGCATGGGCCTGCCCTGGAACTACCAGGGGCCGGAGTGCGGCGTGGCCGAGGTCTACGAGGAGATGCGCCAGGCGATGCACACCGCCATCAGCGGCATCAGCTGGGAGCGCATCGAGCGCGAGCAGAGCGTGACCTACCCGTGCCTGACCGACGACGATCCGGGCCGGCCGACCGTCTTCATCGACACGTTCCCGACCCGCGACGGCCGGGTCAAGCTGGTGCCGGCGGACATCATTCCGGCCAACGAGCGGCCGGATGCGGATTTCCCGTTCGTGCTGATCACCGGCCGGCAGCTGGAGCACTGGCACACCGGCAGCATGACGCGGCGCGCGAGCGTGCTCGATGCGATCGAGCCGGTGGCCACCGCGTCGATGAACGGCGGCGACCTGCGCAAGCTGCAGGTCAACGCGGGCGACGTGATCACGGTGAAGTCACGGCGTGGCGAAGTCGCGCTGAGCGTGCGGCGCGACGATGGCACACCCACCGGCACCGTCTTCATTCCGTTCGCCTACTACGAGGCGGCCGCGAACCTGCTGACCAACGCGGCACTCGATCCGTTCGGCAAGATCCCGGAGTTCAAGTACTGCGCGGTCGCCGTCACGGCCGGCGGTACGCCGGCGGCCACGGTGGGCTACGGTCGCGAGGGGTTGCCGGCGGAGAGCGTGGCCTGATGGCGTGAAGCTCACGCCATCGGCGCCGGCCTCGACACGACGACACGCAGCCCCGGATCCGCCCGGTACGCGCCCAGCGACCACCCATGGGCCACCGCGATCTCCTGGCAGATGGCCATGCCGAGCCCGGCCCCCTGGTCGCGGCGATGGTGGCCGCGCCAGAAGCGGGCAAAGATCTTCGGCAGCTGATCCTGCGGAACGCCCGGCCCCCAATCGCGCACCGACAGCGTCGTGGCGTCGACCTCCACGCTCACGAGCGTCCCCGCCGGGGTGTGCTGGATGGCGTTCTCCAGCAGGTTCTTCAACAGCGTGAACAGCGCGCCACGATCGGCCGTCCAGCAGACGCCGACGGCCTGCTTCGGCAGCTCCACGCGCACACCCGCGGCATTCGCCATGCGCTGCAGGTAGGTGGCAGCCTCGTGCACCACCTCGCGCATGTCGACGGTGACGGGGTGATAGTTCTGCGCTTCACTCGCCTCAGCCAGGTGAAGCAGTTGCTGCACCTGCCGGCTCATGTGCTCGACGTCGCCCAGCAGCATGCTGCGTTCGGCCGACGGCGCGCCGAGCTCGACCTGTGCACGCACCAGTGCGAGCGGCGTCTTGAGCTCATGGGCCGCGGTCGCCAGGAACTCCTGCTGGATGCGGTAGCCCTGCTCCAGGCGCTCGAGAACCCGGTTGAAACTCTCCACCAGCGGCGCGATCTCGCGGGGCACCGCGTGGGCCGGCAGTCGCGCGTGGATCGAGCGTGGCGAAATCCCGGCGGCGGATTCCGAGATCCGTCGCACCGGCTTCAGCGCATAGCGCAGCGTGATGTAGACGCAGGGGCCGAAGACGAAGAGCAGGACCAGGCTGAACAAGGTGATGCCGGCCCCCGTGAAGGGCAGCGCGAAAGCCTGGTAGATCAGGTGCAGGAAGCGCGTGCTGACCGCAAACTGCATGTACCAGACCTTGCCGTTGCGCTCCACGATCTCGGTGGCGCCACGCATCGCGACCCCGTCGCGCTCGAACTCGAAGCGCCCGCGCTCCAGCCGGCGCGAGGCCCCGGCCTCGGGCCAGAACGCCACCCCGGCGGTCGAGAACAGCACCACCTTGCCCGAGGCATCCAGCACGCGGTAGGCGGCCTCGTGCTGCAGGCTGTCGAAGATCCACCCGAGCTTGAAGTCGTCGTCGATCTGGAAGTCTCCATGGCGGTCCAGGCGCCCGTCGCCGATGCCGACCGGGACGCCCGCGCTGTCGAACCGCATTTCGCCGGCCAGGTCCCGGGTGGTGCTGGCCACGTCGAAGCCGGACAAGGCGTCGCCTTGCGAATGCACGATCGCGGCGGAGGCCACCATGAGCAGCACGATGCTCAGCACCGCACCGATGACGTAGGCGAGCAGGACCTTGACGCTGAGGCTACTCAGCCAATTCATCTTCACGAAGCGCATAGCCGATGCCTCTCACATTGATGATCTTCTGGCGCGAACCGATGGCGCGCAGCTTGCGGCGGATCCGGTGCAGGGCCACGTCCAGCGCATTGGGCGTGACCGGGTCGCGCAAGCCCCAGGCCACCGCTTCCAGCGCCGAGCGGCGCACCGTGTCGCCCCCCTTGCGGGCGAGCAGCAGCATGATCTGCATCTCGGAGATGGCGAGCGACACGCACTCTTCACCGCAATGGAGCATGCCCTCGGCGGGCCGCAGCTGCAGGTCGCCGTGTCCCGGCTCGGCCGGCACCAACCCCGACGGGCGGCGCAGCAACGCGCGAACGCGTGCCACCAGCTCGTCCATCGCGAAGGGCTTGGGCAGGTAGTCGTCGGCACCGGCGTCCAGGCCCTCGACGCGATCGCTCAGTGCATCGCGTGCCGTCAGCAGCAGGCAGGGAATGCCCAGCGTCGAGTCGCGCAGCCGCTTCAGCAGCGACAGCCCGTCGCCATCCGGCAACCCGCGGTCGAGGACCAGCGCGCCGTACGGCATCTGCTGGAGCGCGGACCAGGCCTCATCGATGCGCTGCACGCTGTCGACGGCGATGCCGGCGGCGCCCAGGCCGCTGCTGACCAGTTGCGCCAGCCGCTCGTGGTCCTCGACCAGCAGGATCCTGCTCATCAGAAGCTGTACATGTAGCCCAGGAGCACGCGGTTCGTGCTGGAGCGGCCCACGAGCGGGCTGTCCTTGATGCGCTTCGAGAGGCTGGTCGCCGCCACGTCGAGCATCAACGCGTTGTTTCGATCCAGCAGGTACATGGCGCGCACGCCGAGCTCCACGTTCACTCCCGCGGCGCCGGCATAGGCGGCGCGCCCGGTCGTCGCTTCGTCGGCCCGCACGCCGTAGTAGTAGTCCACGTACTGCCTGTCGAGCCAGTGGGCCGTGAGGTGCGGCATCAGCATCACCTGCCGGCCCGCCCGCCACTTCTTTTCCAGGCCCAGGCTGAAGCGCTGGCCGTTGCTGTGGCCGGCGGTGTCCGCAAGCCACAGCGCGCTGACATCGACGAGATCGTTCTCCCATTCGGCCTTGGCGCCCGCCCAGAACCCGGACTTGCGCTCGGCCATGCCGGCCAGGATCGGCGCGTCATCGGCCTCGTAGCCGCCGAATTCCTTCTTGCCCACGATGGCGAAATTGAGGCGGTCGGACGCCCCGAGCTCGAGGCTGGGGATCTTCACCTCCAGGCCCAGGCCGCCCACTTTCACGTACTCGTTCTCGAAACGGATCATCGGCAGCGCCTTGGTCTCGCGGTCGATGCCCTTGTAGGCCTTCTGCGAGTTGATCGCGGCGATGCCCAGGCCCCAGCCGTTGCCGCCGGGGCCGCCCTTGCCTTGCCCGGGGCCGTCCGGGCCACCCGGGCCCGGCGGCTGGGCCGTCGCGTTGAAGGCAGCGCCGCACAGGGCGATGACCAGTGCGAACAGGCCGGGGCCTGGCGGGTGAGGGAATGACATGGGGTGCCTTGGAAGGTCGTTGAGTGGCCGGGATCATTCCCGGTGGAGCCTTACAGCGCACTTTCCGGGGCGGCCCCGCCAGGCGACCCGTGCGGAAAGGAGCTGGAAAGACAGGCACCGCGAGGATGGCGTCGGCCGTGCGTGGCCAGGCAACCGACAAGCGAAACGTCTTCATGAGCCCTCAGGAGTCCCGGCGCAGCGAACGTCAACGACGCAGCAGCCCGCCAACGAAAGAACGAGCCGCGCTCGTCGCCACCGCCTTGCTGCTGGCCGGCTGTGCAGCCGCACCCGGGCAGGCATCCCCGGACAGCACCTTGCCGTCGCTGCCGCTGCAATGGCACGCGCCGCTGCCGCACGACGAAGCACATGGCGGCGACAGGGCCGAGCTGAGCCGCTGGTGGGCGCAGTTCGACGATCCGCTGCTGCTGCGCTTGATCGAGGCCGGCCAGCAGGTGAGCGCCACGCTGGCGCAGGCCGRTGCGCGCATCGCCGATGCGCGCGCGGCGAGCACCGCCGGTGCCGCCGCCTTGTTGCCCACGCTGGACCTCGCCGCCAGCGCCGAGCGAGGCCGCTCGAGCCC
>NZ_JBFUGW010000043.1:0-31788 GCF_056402735.1 Rhizobacter sp. P3_C12 | reverse complement strand
GGCCCATGCGCCGGCATTCGCCGCGCTGCCCGCCGGTGCCGATGCCGCGCGCATCACCGACCGCACGGCGCTCGCCGCGCTGCCGGTGATCCGCAAGCACGAGCTGCTGGCGCTGCAGCAGGCGCAGCGCGCCAGCGACCCGTTCGGCGGCTTCTCGGCCATCGGCTGGCGCGGCCTGCGCCGCCCGGGCGGCGCGCGCCGCGTGTTCCAGTCGCCCGGTCCGATCTACGAGCCCGAGGGTGCGGCCACCGACTACTGGCGCGCCGCCCGCGCACTGCATGCGGCGGGCTTTCGCGCCGGCGACCTGGTGCACAACAGTTTCAGCTACCACCTGACGCCGGCCGGCTCGATGATGGAAGGCGGCGCGCTCGCGCTCGGCTGCACCGTGTTCCCCGGTGGCGTCGGCAACACCGAGCTGCAGCTGCAGGCGATGCGCGAGCTGCGGCCGCACGGCTATGCCGGCACGCCGAGCTTCCTGAAGATCCTGGTCGACAAGGCGCTGGAGGGCGGCGGCTCGCTCGGCTCGGTGCAGCGCGCGCTGCTCAGCGGCGAGGCCTTTCCAGCGGCACTGCGCGACTGGCTGCGCGGCCACGGCATCGAAGGCTACCAGTGCTACGCGACAGCCGACCTGGGGCTGATCGCGTACGAGACCGAGGCCCGCGAAGGGCTGGTGCTCGACGAAGGCGTGATCGTCGAGATCGTGCGGCCCGGTACCGGCGACCCGGTGCCCGAAGGCGAGGTCGGCGAGATGGTCGTGACCACGCTGAACCCGGACTACCCACTGGTGCGCTTCGGCACCGGCGACCTGTCGGCGGTGCTGGCGGGCCGCTGCCCGACCGGGCGCACCAACACGCGCATCAAGGGCTGGATGGGTCGCGCCGACCAGACGGCCAAGGTGCGCGGGATGTTCGTGCACCCGTCGCAGGTGGCCGAGGTGGCCAGGCGCTTCCCGGAGATCGTGCGGGCGCGGCTGGTGGTCAGCGGCGAGATGGCGAGCGACCGGATGGTGCTGCGTGTCGAAGCGAGCGACGCGCCGGAAGGCCTCGCCACGCGCATTGCCGAGGCGATCCGCGACGTGACCAAGCTGCGCGGCGAGGTGGAACTGTGCACGCCGGGCAGCCTGCCCAATGACGGACGCGTCATCGAGGACGCGCGAAAATACGACTGATCAGGTGTCCGACTTCACGTGGCCTTCCTTGACCACCTTCGCCCACTTCGCGATCTCGGAGTGGATGAACGCGGTGAACTTCTCCGACGAGCCGCCGCCGTCTTCGGCGCCGTAGCTCTCCAGCCGCTCCTGCACGTCGGGCATCGCCATCACCTTGTTGGCGTCGTCGTTGATCTTCTGCGCCAGCCCCTTCGGCAGCTTGCCCGGGCCGACCAGGCCGTACCAGGTGGTGGCCTCGAAATCGGGGAAGCCCTGCTCGGCCATCGTCGGCACCGTCGGATGGCCCTTCGCGCGTCGGGTGCGCGTCTGCGCGATCGCGATCACCTTGCCGCCCTTCACATGCGGCGTGGCCGCCGTCATCGTCTCGAACACGTAGTTGATCTGCCCGCCGATCAGGTCGGTGATGGCCGGCGCGCTGCCCTTGTACGGGATGTGCAGCGCATTCACCTTGGCGCTCAGCTTGAACATCTCCAGCGCCAGGTGCTGGGCCGAGCCCGAGCCGGCCGAGCCGAAGCTGATCTCGCCGGGCCTGGCCTTGCACAGCGCGACGATGTCCTTCACCGTGACGGCCGGCTGCATCGTGCCGGCGATCAGCAGGTTGGGCGTCACGCCGACCAGCATGATCGGCACGAAATCGCGCTCGACGTTGTAGTTCAGCTTGGGCTGCAGGCTGGGCGCGAGCGCGTGGCTGTTGATGTGCGCCATCAGCAGCGTGCTGCCGTCGCTCGGCTGCTGCGCCACGTAGTCGGCGGCCAGCACGCCGGCGACGCCGGCCTTGTTCTCGACGATCACCTGCTGGCCCCACATCACGCCCAGCTTCTGGCCCAGCACGCGCGCCAGCGCGTCGGTGCCGCCGCCCGGCGGGAAGCCCACGATGATGCGGATCGGGCCCGAGGGCAGTCCCTGCGCGAACAGGCGGGGCGCGCCCAGGCTGGCGACGGCACCGGCCGCGGCCTGGAGTAGCGAACGACGTTGCATGCGAACCTCCTGACTGTTGTGGAATGCGGTGTCTTCAGGCGGCGGCCTTCAGGGCCGTGCTCTGCGGATGCGAAGAGAAGTAATCCATCGCCGCCTGCACACCGCTGCCCGCGGTGACGATGCCCGACAGCTTCAGCCCCATCTCGACGCCCGACAACGCCGCCATCAGCGTCAGGTCGTTGCAGTCGCCGAGGTGGCCGATGCGGAACATGCGGCCCTTGACGCGGCCGAGCCCGGTGCCGAGCGACAGGTCGAAGCGCTGGTGGATCAGCTTGCGCAGCACGTCGGCGTCGACGCCCTCGGGCGTGATCACGCCGGTCAGCACCGGCGAGTACACCGATGCGTCGGCGCACTGGATCGGCAGGCCCCAGGCCCGCACCGCGCTGCGCACCGCCTCGCCCCAGCGCTGGTGGCGCGCGAACACCGTGTCGAGCCCCTGGTCGAGCAGCATGTCGAGCGCTTCGCTCAGGCCGTACAGCAGGTTGGTGTTCGGCGTGTACGGCCAGTAGCCCGTCTTGTTGATCTCGATGATCTCGTCCCAGGCCCAGAAGGCCTTGGGCAGCAGCGCCTTCCGGCTGGCTTCGATCGCCTTCGGCGACACCGCGTTGAAGCTGATGCCCGGCGGCAGCATCAGGCCCTTCTGCGAGCCGCTGACCGTCACGTCGACGCCCCACTCGTCATGCCGGTAGTCGGCACTGGCCAGGCCCGAAATCGTGTCGACCAGCAACAGCGCCGGGTGCTTGGCCGCATCGATCGCGCGGCGCACCGCGGCGATGTCGGAGGTGACGCCGGTGGAGGTCTCGTTGTGCACCACGCACACCGCCTTGATCGCATGGCCGGCGTCTTCGCGCAGGCGCTTCTCGATCAGGTCGGCCTGCACGCCGTGGCGCCAGCTGTTCGGCAGGCCGGTCAGCGCATCGGTGCCGGAGAGCGCGAGGAACTCCGGCTTCAGGCCCAGGCGCAGCGCCATCTTCTGCCACAGGCTCGCGAAGTGGCCGGTCTCGTACATCAGCACCGCGTCGCCGGGGCTCAGCACGTTGGCGAGGGCCGCCTCCCATGCGCCGGTGCCGGACGCCGGGTAGATCACCACCGGATGCCGCGTGCGGAACACCTGCTGGATGCCGGACAGCACCTTCAGCCCCAGCACGCCGAACTCCGGCCCGCGGTGATCGATGGTGGGCAGGCTCATCGCCCGCAGGATGCGATCCGGTACCGGGCTGGGCCCGGGGATCTGCAGGAAATGACGGCCGCTGGGGTGCTGGTCTAGCGCGATCATGACGACTCCTGACGAGGTCCGAATGCGTCTGAGTTTTGCATACAAAATTCTTTTGTCAATGGTTGCCACCCGCTATGGCGTCCGTATGATGACCATCGACTTGCTCAGAAAATGAATACAAATTCAGAAAGCTCGCCATGGCCGACATCATTTCCATCCCCCGGCAGGTGCTGCACCAACAGGTGTGCACGCGGCTGCGCCAGCTGATCGTCGAGAACCACATCCCGCCCGGCAGCAAGCTGAACGAGCGTGCGCTGTGCGAGGAGCTGAAGGTGTCGCGCACCCCGCTGCGCGAGGCGATCAAGATGCTGGCCGCCGAAGGGCTGGTGGAGCTGCTGCCGAACCGCGGCGCGGTCGCGATGGAACTCTCGGCGCAGGACATCGCCGACACCTTCGAGGTGATCGCCGGTCTGGAAGGCCTGTCGGGCGAGCTGGCGGCGCAACGCATCACCGAGGCCGAGCTGGCCGAGATCCGAGCCCTGCATTTCGAGATGCTCGCGGCCTACACGCGGCGCGACCTGCCCACCTACTACAGCATCAACGCGGTGATCCACCGGCACATCAATGCCGCGGCGCGCAACCCGGTGCTGACGCAGACCTATGCCACGGTGAACGCACGACTGCAGGCGCTGCGCTTCCGCTCGAACTGCGACGAGGCCAAGTGGGCCCGCGCGATGGGCGAGCACGAACGCATGATCGAGCTGCTCACGGCACGCGACGCCGCCGGCCTGCGCCAGCTGCTGGTGCAGCACCTGCTGAACAAGCGCGACGTGGTGCTCGAACTGATGAAGCACGGCGAGCTCGATTCTTCGCCGAAGGTGTCGGCATGAACACGCTGGTCGACGCCGGCGTGGCCCGCGAGGCCGGCCGCTCGATGCGCGACTTCGGCACGCCCGAGGCGGCCGAGCTGGCTCGCCGACTCGCCGCCGAGACGCAGGGCGAGACGCTGTTCGACATCGCCTCGCGCGGCCGCTATGCGACCGATGCGTCGATCTACCAGATCATGCCGGTCGGCGTGTTCGTGCCGCGCAGCGCGCAAGACATTGCCACCGCGATCGACATCGCCCGCGACCTGAAGACCCCGCTGCTGCCGCGCGGCGGCGGTACCTCGCAGTGCGGCCAGACCACCGGCGCGGCGCTCGTGATCGACACCAGCAAGCACTACCGCCAGGTGATCGCGTTCGACCGCGACGCGATGACGGTGCAGGTCGAGCCCGGCATCGTGCTCGACCACCTGAACGCCTTCCTGAAGCCGCACGGGCTGTGGTACCCGGTCGACGTGTCGACCAGCGCGCAGGCCACGCTGGGCGGCATGGCCGGCAACAACTCCTGCGGCTCGCGCAGCATCGCCTACGGCAACATGGTGCACAACGTGCTCGCCGCCGAGGCCTGGCTGAGCGACGGCAGCAATGTGCGCTTCGGCCGCGTCGACCAGCTGGGCGCGAAGGAGACCGCGATCGCCGGTTTCGTGCGCGGCCTGGCGGCCACCGAACGCGACGAGATCGACCTGCGCTGGCCGAAGGTGATGCGCCGCGTCGGCGGCTACAACCTCGACATCTTCCGCCCGCAGAGCGAGCGGCCGTACACCGCCGACGGCAGCGTCAACCTGGCGCACCTGCTGATCGGCGCCGAAGGCACGCTCGCGTTCACGCGCAGCCTGACGCTGAAGCTCGCGCCGCTGCCGCGCCACAAGGTGCTCGGCGTCGTCAACTACCCGAGCTTCCATGCCGCGATGGACTCGGCGCAGCACATCGTGAAGCTGGGCCCGAGCGCGGTCGAGCTGGTCGACCGCACGATGATCGAGCTGTCGCGCGCGAACCCGGCGTTCCGCCCGACGATCGAGTCGGCGCTGGTCGGCGAGCCGCAGGCGATCCTGCTGGTGGAGTTCAGCGGCGACGACAAGGCGGTGCTGCTCGCGCAGCTCAAGCAGCTGGTCGAGCTGATGGGCGATCAGTTGCAGCTGCCGGGCAGCGTGGTCGAGATGCGCGACGAGGCGCCGCAGAAGGCCTTGTGGGAGGTGCGCAAGGCGGGCCTGAACATCATGATGAGCCTGAAGGGCGACGGCAAGCCGGTCAGCTTCATCGAGGACTGCGCGGTGCCGCTCGAACACCTGGCCGAGTACACCGACGCGCTGACCGAGGTGTTCCACCGCCATGGCAGCAAGGGCACCTGGTATGCGCATGCCTCGGTCGGCACGCTGCATGTGCGGCCGATCCTCGACATGCGCCAGGGCGGGCCGGGCGGCGGCGCGCACAAGATGCGCTCGATCGCCGAGGAGGCGAGCGCGCTGGTGCGCAAGTTCAAGGGTGCCTACAGCGGCGAGCATGGCGACGGCCTGTGCCGCGGCGAGTGGATCGAGTGGCAGTTCGGGCCGCGCCTCAACGAGGCCTTCCGCGCGATCAAGCAGCACCTCGACCCATTGAACCTGATGAACCCGGGCAAGATCATCGACCCGCCGAAGATGGACGATGCGAGCCTGTTCCGCTATGCGCCGGGCTACAAGACCATCGCGCTGAAGCCGGTCTTCGACTGGTCGGCCTGGAACGTGCAGAACGACCCGGCGACCGAGACCACGAGCGCGCCCGGCACCGGCGGCGATGCGGCCGGCGGCTTCGCGAAGGCCGTCGAGATGTGCAACAACAACGGGCACTGCCGCAAGTTCGACGCCGGCACGATGTGCCCGAGCTACCGCGTCACGCGCGACGAGCAGCACCTGACGCGCGGCCGCGCCAACACACTGCGGCTCGCGCTGTCGAACCAGCTCGGCGAACAGGGCTTCACGAGCGATGCGGTGCGCGACGCGATGGACCTGTGCGTCGGCTGCAAGGGCTGCAAACGCGACTGCCCGACCGGCATCGACATGGCGAAGATGAAGCTCGAGTTCACCGCGCACGACAAGGCCCGCCACGGCCACACGCTGAAGGACCGGCTGGTCGCCCACCTGCCGGCCTATGCGCGGCTCGCGAGCGCCGCGCCGTGGCTGTTCAACCTGCGCGAGACGCTGCCCGGCGCCAAGGGGCTGGCCGAGCGCTGGCTGGGCCTCTCGGCCCGGCGCAGCCTGCCGCGCTTTCGCCGCGACACCTTCCGCCGCGCGGCGCCGCACATCGGCCTGGTCACGCGCGCCGAGGTGCTGCAGGCCGACAAGCCGGTCGTGCTGTTCGTCGACACCTTCAACGGCGCCTTCGAAAGCGAGAACGCGACCGCCGCGGTGCGCGTGCTGCAGGCGGCCGGCTACGCCGTGCATGCCGCGAGCCGGCCGGGCGCGCCGCTGTGCTGCGGCCGCACCTACCTGGCCGCCGGCATGCCGGAGCAGGCGAAGGCGAATGCGCGCGAGCTGCTGAAGGCCTTGCTGCCGTTCGCGCAGCGCGGCATCGCGATCGTCGGGCTGGAGCCGTCGTGCCTGCTGACGATGCGCGACGAGATGCTGGTGATGGGCCTCGGCGATGACGCCAAGCTGCTGGCCGAGCACGCGCTGCTGCTGGAGGAGTTCCTCGCCCGCGAGGCGAAGGCAGGCCGTTTCGCGCCGCGCTTGCGGCCGGCGACGCAGGCGATGCGGGTGCACGGCCACTGCCACCAGAAGGCGTTCGGCGCGATCCAGCCGGTGCTCGACGTGCTGAAGCTGATTCCCAACGCGCTGCCGGCGCTGATCGAGAGCTCGTGCTGCGGCATGGCCGGCAGCTTCGGCTACGAGGCGAGCCACCACGCGGTGTCGATGCAGATGGCCGAGCTGAGCCTGCTGCCGGCGGTGCGCGAGGCGCCCGACGCGATCATCGTCGCCGACGGCACCAGCTGCAGGCACCAGATCGCCGACGGGGCGCAGCGCGAGGCCTTGCACGTCGCCCGGGTGCTGGCCGACCACCTCGCCTGAATGGCCTTGCATGGTCTCCGGGTTACGTAGTTTCCGCCATGCCGGCGCCTCGGAGCTTCCTTAAGCTCGGGTCTTCCGACTCTCCGACACGCTTGCTCGAAAGGACACGACCATGAAGAAACTCCTGCTGGCTGGCGCCGCACTGCTGACGGCGACCGCTGCCCTGGCCGAGTACCCCGAGAAGCCGGTGACCATCGTCGTCCCGTTCTCTGCCGGCGGCCCGACCGACAAGGTCGCGCGCGACCTGGCCGAGGCGCTGCGCAAGCCGCTGGGCGGCCAGGTCATCATCATCGACAACGTCGGCGGCGCCGGCGGCACGCTGGGCGCGACCAAGGTGGCCAAGGCGTCGAACGACGGCTACACGCTGCTGCTGCACCACATCGGCATGAGCACCTCGCCGGCGCTGTACCGCAACATGCAGTACAAGACGCTGGAGGACTTCGAGTACCTCGGCATGATCAACGAAGTGCCGATGACGCTGATCGGCAAGCCGACGCTGCCGGCCACGACCTATGCCGAGCTGACCAAGTGGCTCGAGGCGAACAAGGGCAAGATCAACCTGGCGAACGCCGGGCTCGGATCGGCCTCGCACCTGTGCGGCCTGCTGTTCATGAGCACCACCAAGGTCGACATGACGACCGTGCCGTACAAGGGCACCGGCCCGGCGATGACCGACCTGCTGGGCGGCCAGGTCGACCTGATGTGCGACCAGACCACCAACACCACCAGCCAGATCGCCGGCGGCAAGGTGAAGGCGTATGCGGTCACCAGCACCAAGCGCCTGACGACGCCGGCGCTGGCCAAGTTGCCGACGCTCGACGAATCGGGGCTGAAGGGCTTCAACGTCAGCATCTGGCACGCGCTGTACGCGCCGAAGGGCACGCCGAAGGCCGTCACCGACAAGATCAACGCAGCGCTGAAGATCGCGCTGAAGGACCCGGACTTCATCCACCGCGAAGAAGGCCTGGGCGCCGTGGTGATGACCGACGCGCGCGTCAACGGCCCGGAGCACAAGAAGTTCGTCGAGGCCGAGATCAACAAGTGGGGCCCGATCATCAAGGCCGCGGGTCAATACGCAGACTGACGTGTAGCCCGGATGCCAATCCGGGTTTGCATCGCGGGCCACGAAACCCGGATTGGCATCCGGGCTACGAACGGATCGTGATCGGGATGGTCACGGGCCCGTCGTTGACGAGATGCACCTTCATGTCCGCCCCGAACTCGCCGCTGGCGACGTTCGGGTGCTGTGACCTCGCGGTGGCGAGCACCCGCTCATAGAGCTCGCGGCCCAGCGCCGGCGGCGCCGCCGCGGTGAAGCTGGGCCGGTTGCCGCCCGACACGTCCGCTGCCAGCGTGAACTGGCTGACGATCAGCAGGCCGCCGCCGATGTCGGTGACGCTGCGGTTCATCTTGCCCTGCTCGTCGCCGAAGATGCGCAGCTTCAGCAGCTTCGCGACCAGCTTGTCGGCGATCGCCGGCGTGTCGCCCGGCTCGGCGCAGACCAGCACCAGCAGGCCGGCGTCGATCGCGCCGATGACCTCGCCCGCCACCTCGACGCGCGCCTGCGACACCCGCTGCGTGATGGAGATCATCGGGAGCTCATGCGACTGCAGCGTCCGTGGACTGCGTCTCGACGTTCGTCGGCAGCAGCTGGATCGAGACCCGCAGCCCCGGCACGTCGCCCATCAGCGCCTGCTCGACGTCGGCCCGCAATGCCGCCGCGCGCCCGAGCGTCCAGTCGGCCGGCACGTGCATGTGCAGGTCGATGAAGCGCCGCTGCCCGGCGCGCCGCGTGACGACGTGGTCGAAGCGGATCGGGTGGTGACCGAACTGCGCGAGCGTGCGATCGATCTGCTCGCGGATCTCCGGCTCGACGGCGCTGTCCATCAGCCCCTCGACCGAGCGCCACGCCAGCTGCGCGCCTTCGCGCAGGATGTTCAGCGCGACGCCGATGGCCAGCACCGGATCCAGCCACAGCCAGCCGGTCAGCTGGACCAGCACCAGGCCCGCGATGACCCCGGCCGAGGTCCACACGTCGGTCATCAGGTGGCGCGCATCGGCCTCCAGCACGATCGAGCGGTGCTGCCGCGCGCCGGCCATCATCCGCCAGGCCAGCAGGCCGTTGATCGCCGAGCTGGCGACCGACAGCGTCAGGCCCCAGCCGAGCGACTCGAGCGGCTGCGGGTGCGCGAAACGCAGCACCGCGGCCCAGACGATGCTCACCGCGGCGGCGGCGATCAGCATGCCCTCGAAGCCGCTGGAGAAGTACTCGGCCTTCGTGTGGCCCGACGGATGGTCTTCGTCGGCCGGCCGGCGCGCGATGTTCACCATCAGCAGCGCGAACAGCGCCGACACCAGGTTGACCAGCGACTCCATCGCGTCCGACAGCAGGCCGACCGAGCCGGTGACCCACCAGGCCCCCGTCTTCAGCGCGATGGTGGCGAGCGCCGCGAGCACCGACAGGCGCAGCAGGGCCTCGACACCCATCAGTGCGCCCATCAGCGGTCCATGCGCTGGAGTTCGTCGCCGAGGAACTGCGCCGCGCTCACGCTGCGGCCGTCGGCGAAACGGATCAGGTAGGGCTGGCCGCTGGTGCTGGAGCGGCTCGCGATCTCGTCGATGAACTGCCGGGCGGTGGTGACGTGCTCGCCCATCTTGTCGAACTTGCCGCGCAGGAACTTCGCCGCATCGGCCGGCGAATAGGCACTGCCGTTGCGGATGAACTTCAGGTCCTTCTGCGCGCCGACCCAGGCGATCAGGCGTTCGATGCGCGCGCGCTCGGCCTCGGACGGCGCGGCCTGCGCGCCCGCTGCGAACCCGACAGCGAACCCGCCTGCCAGCCCCCCGACGAGAACGCTGCGCCGCCGCATCGCGATCAGCCCAGCGTGACGCGCGCGAACTTGCGCTTGCCGACCTGCACGACGTAGGTGCCGGCGTTGAGCTTCAGGCCCTTGTCGCTGACGACGTCGCCGTCGACGCGCACGCCCGAGCCTTCGATCAGCCGGCCGGCCTCGCTGGTGGACGGCGCGAGCCCCGCCTGCTTCAGCAGCGCGGTGATGCCCAGCGGCGCACCCGCCAGCGCGATCTCGTCGATCACGTCGGGGATGCCGCCCTTCGCGCGGTTGTTGAAATCGGCCTCGGCCGCGTCGGCCGCCGCCGCGCTGTGGAAGCGGGTGGTGATCTCCTTGGCGAGCAGCACCTTCGCATCCTTCGGGTTGCGCCCGCCGTCGACCTCGGCCTTCAGCGCCGCGACCTCGGCCTCGGGGCGGAAGCTCAGCAGCGTGAAGTACTTCCACATCATCGTGTCGCTGATCGACAGGATCTTCGCGAACATGTCGTTCGGCGCATCGGTGATGCCGATGTAGTTGTTCTTGCTCTTCGACATCTTGTCGACGCCGTCCAGCCCCTCGAGCAGCGGCATCGTCAGGATGCACTGCGGCTCCTGGCCGTACTCGCTCTGCAGCGCGCGGCCCACCAGCAGGTTGAACTTTTGATCCGTGCCGCCGAGCTCGAGGTCGCTCTTCAGCGCGACCGAGTCGTAGCCCTGCATCAGCGGGTACAGGAACTCGTGCACGCTGATCGGCGTGCCGGCCTTGAAGCGCTTCGTGAAATCGTCGCGCTCCATCATGCGGGCCACCGTGTAGCGCGATGCCAGCTGGATCATGCCGCGCGCGCCCAGCGGGTCGCTCCATTCGGAGTTGTAGCGGATCTCGGTGCGGCTCTCGTCCAGCACCAGCGCGGCCTGGCGGTAGTAGGTCTGCGCGTTGGCCTCGATCTGCTCGCGGGTCAGCGGCGGGCGGGTGTTGTTGCGCCCGGACGGGTCGCCGATCATCGACGTGAAGTCGCCGATCAGGAAGATCACCGTGTGGCCCAGGTCCTGCAGCTGGCGCATCTTGTTCAGCACCACGGTGTGGCCGATGTGGATGTCCGGCGCGGTCGGGTCCAGCCCGAGCTTGATGCGCAGTGGCACGCCGGTTGCTTCAGAGCGTGCGAGCTTGTTCAGCCACTCGCCTTCGGGTAACAGCTCGTCACAGCCCCTCAATGACACCGCCAGCGCCTCGCGCGTGCGGTCGGTGATCGGAAAAGGCGGCTGGGCGGACATGGTTTTCGGGGCCGGTTGCAGAACGAACTCGTGGGGTTATTCCGGGAATAGTGCCGGAAACATTGGCGCGGAAGTCGGTGGCTATACTGCGCCGCTTCCGGGTGCCGGCCCCCTCCAGACACAGGGGCCCGCAAGCGACCGCGATTCTAGTGGACGCCTGCAGGCAGCAAGACAGACCCAGAGCGCGGCGTCCGATGGCGGTGTGCTTGCAGACAGGGCCTCACCGCCCTTCACAGCAGTGAACTCGTTGGATTCTCTCGATCACGCGCTGGCCTCGGCCGGCACCACCACCCAGCGTTTCGTCCATCGCCACCCGCGCACGCTCGCCGGTACCGTGGTCGCGCTGCTGATGGGCGCGGGCGTCACCGCCTTCGCCATCGCGCCGATGGCCCCCGATGCATCCGACCTGCCGCGCCGCGTGGTGACGGAAAGCGTCACCCCCGAGGATGTCGGATCGCAGCTGGAGGTGCTGGCCAGCCACGACTTGTCGCTCTACCGCAGCGACCTGACCCGCAACGCCGACACCGCCGACAGCCTGCTGCGCCGCGTCAACGTGACCGATGTCGCGGCCGCCGCGTTCCTGCGCAGCGACAAGACGGCCCGCCTGCTGCTCGAAGGGCGTGCCGGCAAGATGGTGCGGGTGCGCAGCGACGCATCGGGCCAGCTCGATGAACTGGTGGCCCGCTTTCCGGCCGCCGATCCGGCGCAATGGGCGACCCATTTCTCGCGGCTCAGCGTGAAGCGCGTCGACGGCCGCTTCGAGTCCCGGGTGGAGCAGGCGGCGCTCGCGGCGCAGGTGCGGCTGGGCAGCGGCACGATCCGCAGCTCGCTGTTCGCCGCCACCGACGAGTCGCGCATCCCCGACCCGGTGGCCGTGCAGATGGCCGAGATCTTCTCGACCGACATCGACTTCCACCGCGAACTGCGCAAGAACGACAGCTTCAGCGTCGTCTACGAGGCGCTGACCGCCGACGGCGAGGTGATCACCTGGAACCAGGCCGCCGGCCGCGTGCTGGCCGCCGAGTTCGTCAACAACGGCCGCAGCTACTCGGCCGTGTGGTTCAAGGACCCGTCCGGCAAGGGCGGCTACTTCGGCTTCGACGGCCAGAGCAAGCGCCGCGCGTTCCTCGCCAGCCCGCTGGAGTTCTCGCGCGTGACCTCCGGCTTCTCGATGCGCTTCCACCCGATCCTGCAGAGCTGGCGCGCCCACCTGGGCGTGGACTACGGCGCGCCGACCGGCACCTCGGTGCGCAGCGTCGGCGACGGCGTGGTCGATTTCGCCGGCTGGCAGAACGGCTATGGCAATGTCGTGAAGATCCGCCACAGCAACGACCGCGAGACGGTGTACGCCCACCTGAGCCGCATCGACGTGAAGCGCGGCCAGCATGTCGAACAGGGCACCCACATCGCCAACGTCGGCATGACCGGCTGGGCGACCGGGCCGCACCTGCACTTCGAGTTCAAGCTGCGCGGCCAGCAGCAGGATCCGCTGGTGGTGGCCAAGACCTCGGAAGCGATCGTGCTGACGGCCTCGGCGCAGCAGGAGCTGGCGAAGGTCACCGGCACCTGGCGCGAGCAGCTCCAGGGCGCGGAATCGCTCGCGAGCTACACCGGCGACGCCGAGTAGCACACACCCGATCGGGCGGCGCGGCTACCATCGCGCGATGACCGCACACCCGACCACGGAACGCTACATCGGCCTGATGTCCGGCACCTCGCTGGACGGCGTGGACGGTGTGGTCGTCGACTTCAGCGGGCCGCGCATCGCGGTGCTGGCGCATGCCCACCTGCCCTTTGCCGCCCACCTGCGCGAAGCGTTCATGGCGCTGCAGCGCGCCGGTGACGACGAGCTGAACCGCATGGCCCAGGCGGGCCAGTCGTTGGTGCAGGTCTATGGCGGCGTCGTGAGCCTGCTGCTCGCGCAATCCGGACTCGCGGCGAAAGACATCCGGGCCATCGGTGCGCACGGCCAGACGGTCCGGCACCGCCCGGGCGACGAGGTCGCCTACACCGCGCAGGTGAACGCCCCGGCCGTGCTGGCCGAGCTGACGGGCATCGACGTGGTCGCCGACTTCCGCAGCCGCGACATCGCTGCCGGCGGCCAGGGCGCCCCGCTGGTGCCGGCCTTCCATCGCGCGGTGTTCGGCCAGGTCGACCGCGCCGGCGCCGTGCTGAACATCGGCGGCATCAGCAACCTGACGGCCTGGCCGGCGCACGGCAAGTCGACGACCGGCTTCGATTGCGGCCCCGGCAACGCGCTGATGGACCATTGGTGCCAACGCCATTGCCACCGGCCCTTCGACGCCGGCGGCGCCTGGGCGGCCTCGGGGCGGGTCGAAGCCAGCCTGCTGGCGCAGATGCACGCCGATCCGTATTTCACGCTGACGCCGCCGAAGAGCACCGGCCGCGACCTGTTCAACCCCGAATGGCTCGACGAGCAGCTGTCACGCGCCGGCCATGCGCTGCGGCCGGAAGATGTGCAGGCCACGCTGTGCGAGCTGACGGCCCTGGCCTGCGCCGACTCGGTCGATCGCCATGCCGGCGACGCGCAGGAGGTGCTGGTGTGCGGCGGCGGCGCCTTCAACGATCAGCTGATGGGGCGGCTGGTGGCCCTGCTTCCGCGCCGCAGGGTGGTCCGCAGCGATGAGCGCGGCCTGCCGGCCAGCGAGGTCGAGGCGGCTGCCTTCGCGTGGCTGGCGCGGGCGCATGTCCGGCGCGAGCCCGGCAACCTGGTGTCGGTCACCGGGGCGCGGGGGCCGCGGGTGCTGGGTGCGCTGTATCCGGCCTGAAATGACGAAGGCCGCCCGAAAGCGGCCTGTCGCGGGAGCCGGACGGCTCAGACCGAGAAGCTGGACCCGCAACCGCAGGTCGTCGTCGCGTTCGGGTTCTTGATCACGAACTGCGCGCCTTCGAGGTCGTCCTTGTAGTCGATCTCGGCACCGGCCAGGTACTGCAGGCTCATCGCATCGATCAGCAGCGTGACGCCGTTCTTGCTCATCTGCGTGTCGTCGTCGTTGACGATCTCGTCGAACGTGAAGCCGTACTGGAAGCCGGAGCAACCGCCGCCCTGCACGAAGACGCGCAGCTTCAGCTCGGGATTGCCTTCTTCGTCGACCAGCTCCTTGACCTTGCTCGCGGCGCTGTCGGTGAACACCAGCGGCACCGGCGGCTCGCTGGAATCAAGGCTCTGGAGGTTCTCTGCAACTGCGCTCATGGGGTATTCCTTGGGGGACGAACGGACCGATTATCCGCCGAGCTCACGCCGCTTGTGCCGTTGTGGGATTGATCACCGGCCCCGCGTTCGCGGTGGCCAGCTTCAAAGGGGCCTTCTCGTCGGCCTTCAAGGGGTGGAGTTCGCCGTCGATCCGGGCGCCCTGGTGCATTTCGAGCGATTCGTAGCGCACATCGCCGACGATGCTGGCCTTGGGCTGCAACTCGAGCAGCTGATCCGACAAGACCGGACCGATCACGGTGCCATTGATGATCACGTGGCCGGCCTTGACCTTGCCGATGACCTTGGCTTTCTCGCTGATCACGAGGATGCTGTACGCCTCGCTGCTGGCGATCACGTCGCCCTGCACCTCGCCATCAATGCGCAGGCCGTCGGCGAAGCGCAGTTCGCCGGTGATCACGGTGCCTTCGCCGATCAGGGTGCGGATGGGGGGCTGCTTGGTTTTGCCGAACATGGTGATTGCTCCAACGTGATCCAACGAGGGGTGCCGTCTCTTGCGTCGTCTTCGTGCTGAGTGCTTCTTCGGTGGCTGGCTTCAGAGCTTGAGCATCTGCGTCGCCCTGACGGTGCCGCGGCTGTCAATGACCTTGACCTGGACGGTTTTTACCACGGCCTGCAGCGGGTGATCGATCATTCCTTCGAGACGGAGGTACTGCTTCACGGCGAGCGGCAAGCCGCCGTTGGGCATCGACAGGGACCACGGCTTGCCGTCGAGCAGCCCGGTCAGCACGATGTCGTAGCGGCCGGTGAATTCGGGGGCCGACTTGCCCATCTGCATCACCAGCAATTGGTAACGAAGTTGTCCCGGCGCCTTGGCTTCGGCCTGCAGTGCGCGCACCGTCAGCGCCTCGGCGGCACCGGCCGGCAGCAGGCGCTCGAAGAAGCCGAGGTCGGCCTTCAGCGCCATGTTCTCGGACTCGAGCTGCTTGAGCTGCTGGGCCAGCTTGTCCTGCGCCACCTTCTCGGTGCGCAGCAGGCTGCCGGCGGTGTTGGCGATGGACTGGGCGCCTTCGCGTTCGGCGCGCAGCTGCGCGACCTCGACACGCAGTTGCGCCAGCTCGGCCTTCGCATCGCGGTCCAGCCCGGCGATGTCCTTGCCGAACTCGAAGGCCCACAGCGCGAAGGCCGCGGAGAATCCGAACACCAGCGCCACGATGATCCAGCGCAAGGGCCAGGGCAGGTGGCTGCGCACGATCATGCGCGGTGCGCTGATGGACATGCGACGACGAAGCAGTTTCCAGCGCATGGGGTCAGGACAGGAGGAAGTGAAGGGCTCGTGCTGCGGAGCCCGGCGCCCCTGTTGAAGCTAGGGATTGTAGAAGCGGCCCGCCAGGCGCTTGTTTCCAAACCTTGCCGGAACGGCGACCCGAAAACAAAAAGGGCCGCTCGAAAGCGACCCTTTGTTGCAACGCGTGAGCGTCGATCAGCGCTTGCTGAACTGCTTCCTGCGGCGAGCGCCGTGCAGGCCGACCTTCTTGCGCTCGACTTCACGCGCATCGCGCGTCACGAAGCCAGCATGCTTGAGGGCGGGCTTGAGCGTCTCGTCGTAGTCGATCAGGGCGCGGGTGATGCCGTGGCGCACTGCACCGGCTTGACCCGACTCGCCACCGCCGTGCACGTTGACCTTGACGTCGAACGCGCCATCGTTGGAGGTCAGCACCAGGGGCTGCTTGACCACCATGATGGAGGTCTGGCGACCGAAATACTCATCGACGGTCTTGCCGTTGACGACGATCTGGCCAGTGCCCTTCTTGATGAAGACGCGCGCCACCGAAGACTTGCGGCGGCCGGTTCCGTAGTTCCAATTTCCGATCATGGCCGCTCCTTAGATGTCCAGCACTTTGGGCTGCTGGGCGGTGTGCGGGTGGGAACCACCGGCATATACCTTCAGCTTCTTGACCATCGCGTAACCCAACGGTCCCTTGGGGAGCATGCCCTTGACAGCCTTTTCCAGCGCGCGGCCGGGGTGCTTGGCTTGCATGTCCTTGAAGGTCGTGGCGTGGATACCGCCCGGGTGACCCGAGTGACGGTAGTACACCTTGTCGGTGGCCTTGTTGCCCGTGACGCGGATCTTGTCTGCGTTGACGACGACGATGAAATCTCCGGTGTCGACGTGAGGCGTGTAAATGGCCTTGTGCTTGCCGCGCAAACGGAGTGCCACTTCGCTGGCAACACGTCCGAGCACCTTGTCGGTGGCGTCAATCACAAACCACTCGTGCGTCACTTCGGCCGGCTTGGCGCTGAAGGTCTTCATGAGGTTCTTTCAATGAGCCGATCGCCACAGGCGACCAGCAGGTTACGGCCTTGCTGAATTTCATTGCTGAAATGTCACGGCCATCGGTGCTGCTTGTTCAGGCAGCCTCTCAGGCGTGCTTCTCTTGCGTATTTCCACCGGGCCATGGCGGAAAAGCCTTCGAGTGTAGCTGATCGAGGGTGACGCTGGCTAGAGGGGCCGCCTTGTCTCCATCGCTCGCAAGTGGACGCTTGAACCGGTACACTAGGGTTTCTACCAAGTCACCCCCATGAGCAGTCCCGCCGCTTCTTCCGAACGTTCGTCGCCCCTGGCGTCGAATCACGGCACTGCTCCGGTGGCTCCGCGCTTCAGCTGGGTGCCGATTCGCTCGATGTCCGAGCGCCATCGGGTTCGAATTTCAACGCACCTTCTGGCGCTCAGCGAAAGTGATCGCTATCTTCGATTCGGCTATCCGGCGACGGATGCCCAGATCGAGCGCTACGTCGCGTCGCTGAACTTCGAGCGCGACGAGCTGTTCGGCATCTTCAACCGGCGCCTCGAGCTCATCGCGCTGGCCCACCTCGCCTATGTGCCGGTGAACCGCCCCGAAGACGCGGCGATGGCGGAGTTCGGCGTCTCGGTGGCCAGCCATGCGCGCGGCCGTGGCTACGGCGCACGGCTGTTCGAGCGCGCCGTGCTGCAGGCGCGCAACCGCGGCTGCGACCGGCTGTTCATCCACGCGCTCAGCGAGAACACTGCGATGCTGAAGATCGCCCGCCGCGCCGGCGCGTTGGTCGAGCGCGACGGCTCGGAGTCGGAAGCCTGGCTGAAGCTGCCGCCCGACAGCCTCGCATCGCAGATGGGCCAGTTGATGGAGCGCCATGCGGCCGAGCTGAACTACCAGTTCAAGCGCCATGCACAGCGCATGAGCGACCTGCTCGACACCGTCACGGAAGTGAAGGCCCACGTGGGCAGCACGCGACGCGTCGCCTCGGAATAAGCGACGAAATCCGTTTTCAGATACCAATCTGACATCTGTACGGCCCCGATGTGGGGGATGCGCCTGCCGGGGTCGACCGCTAGGATGCCTTCGGTTCGTCGCTCGACGGGTGCCCTCCGGCCCCGGTCCGATGGACTCCATCCAAGTCTGTGTCCTGATCATGCAAGTCCTGCCCTGGATCGCCGCATTGGCAGTCACCACGCTGCTGGCTCTCGCGCTCCTCGTGCTGCTGTGGCGCGGTCGCAAGCCGCCCCAACCCAAGCCGCTGCCCACCGAGTGGGCACTCACCGCCCGCCCCGTCTTCAGCACCGACGAGCGCCGCATCTACCGCCTGCTGCGTGAGGCGCTGCCGCATCACATCGTGCTGTCGAAGTTGCCGCTGGTGCGCTTCTGCCAGCCGAACGACCCCACCGAAGTCCGCTTCTGGTTCGACCTGCTCGGTTCCAACCATGTGACCTTCGCGGTCTGCAGCGCGAACGGGCGCGTGCTCGCCGCGATCGACCTGGACGTCGAGCGCGGCGGTTCGCGCCGGCTGCAGCAGATCAAGCAATCGGTGCTGGCCGCCTGCCGCGTGCGCTACCTGCGCTGCTCGACCGAGCACCTGCCGTCGATCGCCGAGCTGCAGCTGCTGGTGCCGCACAGCGGGGCCGCGTCGCGCGCACCGCAGCCCGCGCCGACCCACACGCTGCACGAAGCGCGCGACACGCTGGCCACCACCGTCGCGACCAAGCGCGCCGAGCGCACCGCGCTGTGGAGCGATTCGACGCTGTTCCAGGACTCCTTCTTCTCGCCCGACAGCCGGCTCGATGCGTTCGCGAGCAGCGAGTTCTCCGGCCTCACGGATCGCAACGGCAAGCCCGCCCCGCGGCAGGGCCCCGCCTTCGCCACCACCAACCCGGGCGGCGACAGCACGCTGGGGGATGAAGTCGGCGGCGTCGTCGTCGACCCGCCGCACTACGCGTCGAGCACGCGGCACTGATCGATTCGCGGCGGCAGGGCGGCTGCCGCTTACGATGCGGGCATGTCATCCGCCTCGCCGATTGAAACCCCCTACGCCGGCCTGACGCCGGAAGTCGTCCTCGACGCCCTCGATTCGGTCGGCCTGCGCGGCGACGGCCGGCTGATCCAGCTGAACTCCTACGAGAACCGCGTCTTCCAGGTGTTCCTCGAAGACAAGCGCGTCGTGGTCGCGAAGTTCTACCGGCCCGGGCGCTGGAGCGACGCGCAGATCCTCGAGGAGCACGCGTTCGCCAACGAACTCGCCGAGGCCGAGATCCCGATCGTCAGCCCCTGGTCGCTGACCAGCGAGCAGAGCGGCATCACCTCGACGCTGTGCCACTTCACCGGCGGCTCGGACCCGCACCGCTTCGCGATCACCGAACGCCGCTCGGGCCGCGCGCCCGAGCTCGAGGACGAGGCCACGATGGAATGGATCGGCCGCTTCGTCGGCCGCATGCATCGGGTCGGCGCGAAGTCGCGCTTCGAGCACCGGCTGACACTCGACATCGCGACCTACGGCTCGGGGCCGCTCGACTGGCTGCTCGCCGGCGACATCATCCCGCCCGATGCGAAGCCCGGCTGGGAGCGCGCGGCGCGCGATGCGCTGGCCGAGATCGCCGCCTGCTTCGACGCCGTCGGCAGCACCCGCACGATCCGCCTGCATGGCGACTGCCACGCCGGCAACGTGCTGTGGACCGAGGCCGGCCCGCACTTCGTCGACCTCGACGATGCCTTGTCCGGCCCGGCGGTGCAGGACCTGTGGATGCTGCTGTCGGGCGAGCGCAGCGTCGCGACCCGCCAGCTGCATGCGCTGCTGACCGGTTACGAGGACTTCATGGAGTTCGATTGGCGCGAGCTGCGGCTGATCGAGGCCTTTCGCACGCTGCGGATGATCCACTACAGCGCCTGGCTTGCGCGGCGCTGGAACGACCCGGCCTTCCCGATCGCGTTCCCGTGGTTCGGTGCGCCGGTCTACTGGACCGACCAGGCGGTGCGCCTGCGCGAGCAGATCGCGACGCTGCGGGAGCCGCCGGTGTTCGGCGGCCCCGCGTACTGACCGCGATCAGGCAGTCAGCAGCGCCGTGACGCGGCGCACGTAGGCGGCCGGATCCTCGAGCTGCCCGCCTTCGGCCAGCACCGCCTGGTCGAACAGGATGTTCGCGAGCTCGTCGAACTGCGGGCTGGATTCGAGCCGCTTCACCAGCGCGTGCTCGGCGTTCACTTCCAGCACCGGGTTCGTCTTCGGCGCGCTCTGGCCGGACTGCTTCAGCAGGCGCGCGAGGTGGCCGCTGATGTCGCCCTCCTCGACGACCAGGCAGGCCGGCGAGTCGACCAGCCGTGAGGTCGCGCGCACGTCCTTCGCGCGGTCCTTCAGCGCTTCCTTCAAGCGGTCGAGCACCGGCTGGAAGGCTGTCGCGACCTCCTCGGCCTGCTTCTTCTCGGCCTCGTCCTGCAGCTTGCCGAGGTCGACCGAGCCCTTCGCGACGCTCTGCAGCGACTTGCCTTCGACCTCGTACAGGTGGCTCAGCATCCACTCGTCGACACGGTCGACCAGCAGCAGCACCTCGATGCCCTTCTTGCGGAAGATCTCGAGCTGCGGGCTGCTCTTCGCCGCGGCCAGGTTGTCGGCCGTGATGTAGTAGATCGTGTCCTGGCCTTCCTTCATGCGGCCCAGGTAGTCGGCGAACGAAACGCCTTCGTCGGCCTGCGTCGACGCGAAGCGCAGCAGCTTGGTCAAACGCTCCAGGTTGGCGTGGTCCTCGCCGACGCCTTCCTTCAGCACCGCGCCGAAGTCCTTCCAGAACGCGGCGTACTTCGCGCGCTCGGCCGCGTCCTCGTTGTCGGCCAGCGACTCCAGCATGCCCAGCACGCGCTTGGTCGAGCCCTCGCGGATCGCCTTCACGTCGCGACTCTCCTGCAGCAGCTCGCGCGAGACGTTGAGCGGCAGGTCGGCACTGTCGATCACGCCCTTCACGAAGCGCAGGTAGACCGGCATCAGCGCCTCGGCATCGTCCATGATGAAGACGCGCTTCACGTAGAGCTTCACGCCGCCGCGCTTGTCGCGGTTCCACAGGTCGAACGGCGCCTTCGCCGGCACGTACAGCAGCTGCGTGTATTCGCTGCGACCCTCGACGCGGTTGTGCGTGAACGCGAGCGGCGCCTCGGTGTCGTAGCTGATCTGCTTGTAGAACTCGGTGTACTGCTCGGGCGTGATGTCGCTCTTGCTGCGCGTCCACAGCGCCGCCGCCTTGTTGACCGGGGCCCACTCGTCGTGGACGACCTGTTCCTGCTTGTCGGCGTCCCACTCCTCCTTCTGCATCAGGATCGGCAGCGAGATGTGGTCGGAGTACTTGCTGATGATGGAGCGCAGCTTCCACGCCGTGAGGAACTCTTCTTCGCCTTCGCGCAGGTGCAGGATCACCGAGGTGCCGCGCTGCGCCCGCGTGATCGTCTCGACCTCGAAATCGCCGCTGCCTTCCGAGCTCCAGCGCACGCCCTGCTCGGCTGGCACACCCGCGCGGCGCGACTCGACGGTGATGCGGTCGGCCACGATGAAGCCGCTGTAGAAGCCGACGCCGAACTGGCCGATCAGCTGCGCGTCCTTCTTCTGGTCGCCTTCGAGCTTGCTCATGAACTCGCGCGTGCCGCTCTTCGCGATGGTGCCGAGGTTGGCCACCGCCTCGTCGGCCGACAGCCCGATGCCGTTGTCGGTGATCGTCAGCGTCTTCGCGGCCTTGTCGAAGGCGATGCGCACCTCCAGGTTCGGCGCGTCTTCATACAGCCCGGCGTTGTTCAGCGCCTCGAAGCGCAGCTTGTCGCAGGCGTCCGAGGCGTTCGAGACCAGTTCCCGCAGGAAGATCTCCTTGTTGGAGTAGAGCGAGTGCGTGACCAGGTGCAGGATCTGCTTGACCTCGGCCTGGAAGGAAAGTGTTTGCTTGTCCATGGTCTTGCTGAAGCTGAATGTTGTTGGGTGCCGGCGTGTAGGCGCTGTCTTACAAGAAGTTGCGCCGGGAAGGCGCTGCACTTGAGGTCGGATACGGTTACCTTCAAGACCCCCGAAGTTTCCCCGATCCTTGCTGCGATCCGGGCGAACGTCCCGTCTTTCCTTGCCGGCTCCCGCATGTCCTTGTCCTCCACGCTCGAGAACTGGTTCGCTCCCTCCGCCGCCACTGCCTCCTGGACCCTCGATCACCTGCGCGGTGTCGACCCGGTGCTGGGCTTCGCGATCGTGATGGTCGTCGCGGTGGTGCTCGGCGAGATCCTGCGCCGGCGCTTCCGGCTGCCGCGGCTGTGCGGCCACATGCTGACCGGCGCGCTGGCCAGCCCGCTGGCGCTGCGCCTGCTCGAGCGCACCGACCTCGACCCGGTCAAGCCGCTCATCGACCTGGCCATCGGCGTGCTGGTGTTCGAACTCGGCAGCCGCATCCGGCCGCGGTGGCTGATCGACAACCCGTGGCTCGCGCTGACCTGCGTGCTCGAGGGCGTGCTGTCCGGCCTCGGCGTGTACCTCGGCCTGCTCGCCTTCGATGCGCCGTCGATCTCGGCCGCACTGGCCGGCGCCGTCGCGATGTCGACCTCGCCGGTCCTGGTGCTGGCGCTGGTTCACCAGATGCGCCCGCGCGGGCAGGTGACCGAACGCCTGCTGATGATGTCGGCGATCAACAGCGTGCTCGCGGTGGTGGCGCTGAAGGCCTGGGGCGTGCTTGCCGCGAGCGGCGGGCTGGCCGCGGTCGAACCGGGCCTCGAGCCGGCCGTCACCAGTGCACTGCTGGTGGTCAGCGGCTCGTTCCTGCTCGGCGTCGCCGCCGGCTGGGTGCTGACGCAACTCATGAAGCAGGTGCGGGGCCTGACCACCGCGCCGGTGCTGCAGATCGCGCTGGTCATCATCGCCGCGATGCTGGCCGCGCAATGGCGGCTCTCGCCCTTGCTCGCGCTGCTGGTGGCCGGCATGGTGGCGCGCTCGCGGATGGCGCACGGCCTGACCGTCGAGCCACAGCTCGGCACGGCGGGCGCCACGCTCAGCGTGATGCTCTTCATCTGCCTGGGCATGCTGTTCACGCTCGACGGCTTCTCGACGCTGTGGCCCTGGGTGCTGGTCATCGTCGTCGCGCGCCTGATGGGCAAGGGCATCGCGATCGCGGTGCTGGCCAAGCCCAGCGGCCTCGGCTGGCGCCAGGCCGGCGCGCTGACCATCGCGCTGCAGCCGATGAGCAGCCTCGCGGTGCTGCTGACCGCTGACACCTTCGGCTGGCCGTCGCAGCTGCCCGGCGCCAACGGTGGCGTGCTGCAGGCGCTGCTGATCTCCACCACCCTGCTGCAGTTCATCGGCCCGCTGCTGGCCGAACGCGCCGTGCGCGACCTCGCCCAGGAGTGCCCGCCCATCTCGAACACGAAGGTTCCCTGACATGGCCCTGGCCGAATTCACCACCTCCGAGGCGCTGACGCTGGGCGTCGAGCTCGAACTGCAACTGGTCAGCACGCACGATTTCGACCTCGCGCCGCAGGCCGAGGACCTGCTGCGCGTGCTCGCCAAGCACACCGGCGCCTGGGACGTGAAGCCCGAGATCACGCGCAGCATGATCGAGATCGGCACCTCGATCCAGCGCGAGCACAGTGGCCTGGTGGCCGAGCTGCACGACCTGCGCGGCCAGTTGTCGCAGGCGGCGCGCAAGCTGAACATCGGCATCGCCGGTGGCGGCACGCACGCGTACCAGCACTGGAGCGACCAGCAGATCTTCCCGACCGAGCGCTTCCACTACATCAGCGAGCTGTACGGCTACCTCGCCAAGCAGTTCACCGTGTTCGGCCAGCACGTGCACGTGGGTTGCGAGGATGGCGACACGGCGCTGTGGCTGCTGCACGCACTGTCGCGCTACGTGCCGCACTTCATCGCGCTGAGCGCGTCGTCGCCGTTCGTGCAGGGCGTCGACACCGGCTTCGATTCGGCGCGCCTGAACTCGGTGTTCGCGTTCCCGCTGTCGGGGCGCGCACCGTTCGTGACGACGTGGGACGACTTCGGGCTCTACTTCGACAAGATGACGAGCACGGGTGTCGTGCAGTCGATGAAGGACTTCTACTGGGACATCCGGCCGAAGCCCGAGTTCGGCACCATCGAGCTGCGGGTGTGCGACACGCCGCTCGACGTCGACAAGGCCGCGGCACTCGCGTGCTACCTGCAGGCGATCTGCCGCTACCTGCGCGAGGAGCGGCCGTTCGAGCCGTCGGAAGACGACTACCTCGTCTACACCTTCAACCGCTTCCAGGCCTGCCGCTTCGGGCTCGAGGGCGAGATCGTCGACCCGCAGACCAAGCAGCGCGAGAAGCTGCGCGACAACATCGTGCGCACGCTCGCGCGGGTCGACGAGCATGCGCTGGACCTGCGCTCGCTCGACGCGAGCAACCTGATCCGCGACAGCCTGCGGCACGGCAATGATGCGCAGTGGCTGCGCGGGCTGCGGGCCGCAGGCGAGCCGCTGTCGTCGGTGGTGCACAGCGCCACCGAACGCTGGATGGGGTAGCCCGGATGGCAATCCGGGAGGTGTGATTCACGAACCCGGATTGGCATCCGGGCTACGGATCAGCCCTTCGCCTGCGCCAGGATCGTCTCGGCGTTGCTGACCTCGAACTTGCCCGGCGCCTCGATGTTCAGCGTCTTGACGACGCCGTTGTCGACCAGCATCGAATAGCGTTGCGAGCGCACGCCCATGCCGCGGGCGATCAGGTCCAGCGTCAGGCCGGTGGCCTGCGTGAACGTGCCGCTGCCGTCGGCCATCATGCGCACCTTGCCCAGCGTGTGCTGGTCGCGGCCCCAGGCGCCCATCACGAACGCGTCGTTGACCGAGATGCACCAGATCTCGTCGACGCCGGCCGCTTTCAGCGCCTCGGCGTTCTTCACGTAGCCCGGCACGTGCTGGGCCGAGCAGGTCGGCGTGAAGGCACCGGGCAGCGCGAAGATTGCAATCTTCTTGCCAGCGGTTTCCTTCTCGACGTCGAAGGTGTTCGGGCCCAGGCTGCAGCCATTGCCTTCGACCTCGATGAATTCCTGCAGCGAGCCTGCGGGCAGCTTGTCACCAACTTTGAGCATCTCGATCTCCAAATGAAAAAACGGCCGGACGCCAGTATCCCAGCGTTCCGACCGTCTTCGGGGTGCCTTCTGACGAAGGCCCCAGGGTCAACTCAAATCAGACTTCGCGAGCTTTCTCGATGAGACGCGTCACGACCCAGGACTTGGTCTTGGAGATCGGACGGCCTTCGGCGATCTCGACCACGTCGCCCAGCTTGTACTCGCCCTTTTCGTCATGGGCGTGGTACTTGCTCGACTTCCCGACGATCTTGCCGTACAGCTCGTGCTTGGTGCGGCGCTCGATCAGCACGGTGACGGTCTTGGCGCGCTTGTCGCTGACGACCTTGCCCACCAGTGTGCGGGTGTTCTTCTGCGGCGCTTCGGTCGTGGTTTGCGTGGTGCTCATTTGGCAGCCCTCTTCTTCTCGGCCAGGATGGTCTTCGCACGCGCGATGTCGCGGCGCGTGTTGCCCAGCGTCGAGTGATTGGTCAGTTGCTGAGTCGCCTTCTGCATGCGCAGACCGAAGTGTGCCTTCAACAGGTCAGCCACTTCCTTTTCAAGGCCGGCGACGTCCTTGGTGCGGAGTTCAGATGCTTTCATGTGTTTCTCCAGTCAGGCCTCAAGAGCCGACCTGACGCGACACGAAGGTGGTGCTCAGCGGCAGCTTGGCCGAAGCCAGCTTGAACGCTTCGCGGGCCAGCTCTTCGGGCACACCGTTGAGTTCGTAGAGCACCTTGCCGGGCTGGATTTCAGCGACGTAGTACTCCGGATTGCCCTTGCCGTTGCCCATGCGGACTTCGGCAGGCTTTTGCGAGATCGGCTTGTCCGGGAAGATGCGGATGAAGATCCGGCCGCCACGCTTGATGTGACGCGAGATCGCACGACGTGCGGCCTCGATCTGGCGCGCGGTCAGGCGACCACGCTCCGTGGCCTTCAGGCCGAAATCGCCGAACGACACGTTCGCACCACGGGTGGCGACGCCGGTGTTGCGGCCCTTCTGCTCTTTGCGGTATTTCCGCCGAGACGGTTGCATCATTGCTTGTTCTCCTTAGGCCTTGCCCGAGCCGGTGGCATCGGGGGCCTTGCGCACGCGCTTGGCTGCGCTGGTCGGCGCGTCGGTGGCGGGAGCACCCGTCGCCTCGGCCGGCTTGTCGCTGCCTTCGACCGGGGCAGCGCCCTGGCGGGGCGCACCACGATCACCGCGATCGCCGCGGTCACCTGCACCACCGCCGCCCGGACGGCCACGGCCAGCCGGAGCGCCAGGGCGCGTGTTGCGGCGCGGACGACGATCGTCCTCGGGCACCTCGGCCTTCAGCTGCGGCACTTCGCCATTGGCGAGGCGGTCGCCACGGTAGACCCAGCACTTCACGCCGATGATGCCGTAGGTCGTCTTGGCTTCGGAGAAGCCGTAGTCGATGTCGGCCTTCAGGGTGTGAAGGGGCACGCGGCCTTCGCGGTACCACTCGCAGCGGGCGATCTCGATGCCGTTCAGGCGGCCCGACGACATGATCTTGATGCCCTGCGCGCCCAGGCGCATCGCGTTCTGCATCGCGCGCTTCATGGCACGGCGGAACATGATGCGCTTCTCGAGCTGCTGGGTGATGCTGTCGGCGATCAGCTGGGCATCGACTTCAGGCTTGCGCACTTCTTCGATGTTGACCGCGACCGGCACGCCCATGCGGCGGGTCAGTTCGGCCTTCAGCTTCTCGATGTCCTCGCCCTTCTTGCCGATCACCACGCCCGGACGAGCCGAGAAGATGGTGACGCGGGCGCTCTTGGCGGGGCGCTCGATCAGGATGCGCGAAACGGCGGCGCTCTTCAGGCGAGCCTTCAGGAAGTCGCGGACCCGCAGGTCTTCGGCCAGCATCGTCGCGAAATTCGCGTTCGATGCGTACCAGCGCGAAGCCCAGTTGCGGGTGACCGGCAGCCGGAAACCGGTCGGATGGATTTTCTGTCCCATGGTTTTCCTTCTGCGCTCAGTTGCCCACGGTCACGAAGATGTGACACGTCGGCTTGCTGATGCGGTTGCCGCGGCCCTTGGCCCGTGCGGAAAAGCGCTTGAGGGTGGCGGCCTGCTCGACGAAGATCGTCTTGACCTTCAGTTCGTCGATGTCGGCACCGTCGTTGTGCTCTGCGTTGGCGATCGCCGACTCCAGAGCCTTCTTGATGATGCCGGCTGCCTTCTTGGGCGTGAAGCTCAGGATGTTCAGCGCCTGGTCGACCTTCTTGCCGCGGACCAGATCGGCCACCAGCCGACCCTTGTCGGCAGAGAGGCGGACGCCGCGAACGATTGAACGGGTTTCCATCGTCGTCATCCTTACTTCTTGTTGGCCTTCTTGTCGGCCGGGTGGCCCTTGAACGTGCGGGTCAGCGCAAATTCACCGAGCTTGTGGCCGACCATCTGGTCGGTGATGTACACGGGCACGTGCTGCTTGCCGTTGTGCACCGCGATCGTCAACCCGATGAAGTCGGGAAGAATCGTCGAGCGACGCGACCAGGTCTTGATCGGCTTCTTGTCCTTGATGGCCGCGGCCTTCTCGGCCTTGGCCATCAGGTGATGGTCGACGAACGGACCTTTTTTGAGCGAACGGGTCATGGCAGCCCCTTACTTCTTGCGACGCGAGACGATGAACGTCTGCGTGCGCTTGTTGTTGCGAGTGCGGTAGCCCTTGGTCATCGTGTTCCACGGCGACACAGGCACCTGGCCCTCGCCGGTACGACCTTCACCACCACCGTGCGGGTGATCCACCGGGTTCATCGCGACACCGCGAACCGTCGGACGGATGCCCTTCCAGCGACGCGCACCGGCCTTGCCGTACTGGCGCAGGTTGTGCTCTTCGTTGGCCACTTCGCCGATCGTCGCGCGGCAGTCGATGTGGATGCGGCGCACTTCACCCGAGCGCAGGCGCAGCTGGGCGTAGGTGCCTTCGCGTGCCAGCAGCGTCACCGAGGTGCCGGCCGAGCGTGCGATCTGGGCACCCTTGCCCGGCAGCAGTTCGACGCAGTGAACCGTCGAGCCCACCGGGATGTTGCGGATCGGCAGCGTGTTGCCGGCCTTGATCGGCGCTTCGGCGCCGCTCAGCACGGTCGCACCGACATCCAGCCCACGCGGGGCGATGATGTAGCGGCGCTCGCCGTCGGCGTAGCACACCAGCGCGATGTGCGCCGTGCGGTTCGGGTCGTACTCGATGCGTTCGACCTTCGCCGGAATGCCGTCCTTGTTGCGCACGAAGTCGACCACGCGGTAGTGGTGCTTGTGACCACCGCCCTTGTGGCGCATCGTGATGTGGCCGTTGTTGTTGCGACCCGCATTCTGCATTTGCGGTTCGAGCAACGAGGCTTCCGGACGACCCTTGTAGAGGTGGCTGTGAACCACCTTCACCACGGCACGGCGGCCGGGCGACGTCGGTTTGACTTTGATGACGGCCATTACGCGGCCTCCCCGGAGAAGTTGAGCTCCTGGCCTGCCTTCAGCGACACATACGCCTTCTTGACGTGGTCGCGGCGGCCGATGGAACGGCCGAAGCGCTTGACCTTGCCCTTTTGAATGACGGTCTGCACCGACTCGACCTCGACCTTGAACAGCAGTTCGACTGCTGCCTTGATCTCGGGCTTGGTGGCATCGCGCAGCACCTTGAACAGCACCTGGTTGTGCTTCTCGGCAGCGGACGTGGCTTTTTCGCTCACGATCGGCGCCACCAGCACCTGGGCCAGGCGGCCCTCGTCATGCTTGGTCGTGCTCATCCCAGCATCTCCTTGAGTTGCTCGATCGCACCCTTGGTCACCAGGATCTTCTTGAAGAAGACCAGGGACAGGGGATCGGCGTAACGCGGCTCGACCACCATCACGTTGGCGAGGTTGCGCGCGGCGAGCAGCAGGTTGTCGTCGACCTGGTCGGCGATCACCAGCACCGAGTCGAGGCCCATGGCCTTGAACTTGGCGGCGAGCTGCTTGGTCTTCGGCGAGTCGACGGTGATCGAATCGACCACCGCGACACGGCCTTCACGGGCCAGCTGCGAGAAGATGGCGGCCATGCCGGCGCGGTACATCTTCTTGTTGACCTTGTGCGTGAAGTTCTCGTCCGGGCTGTTCGGGAAGATCCGGCCGCCCCCGCGCCACAGCGGCGACGAGGTCATGCCGGCACGGGCGCGGCCCGTGCCCTTCTGGCGCCACGGCTTCTTCGTCGAGTGCTTCACGACGGCGCGATCCTTCTGGGCGCGCGTGCCTTGGCGGGCGTTGGCCTGGAATGCGACGACGACCTGGTGGACCAGGGCTTCGTTGTAGTCACGGGCGAACACGGTGTCGGGCGCGTCGACCTTGGAGGTCGCCTGGCCTTGATCGTTGAGGAGCTCGAGTTGCATCAGTTGGCTCCCTTCTTGGCTTTCACCTTGATGCCGGGGCGCACGACCACGTGGCCGTTCTTCGCGCCCGGCACCGCGCCGCGGACCAGCAGCAGCTGGCGGGCTTCGTCGATGCGGACGACGTCGAGGTTCTGGACGGTCTTGGTGACATCGCCCATCTGGCCGGACATCTTCTTGCCCGGGAACACGCGACCCGGATCCTGCGCCATCGAGATCGAGCCCGGCACGTTGTGCGAACGGCTGTTGCCGTGCGACGCGCGCTGCGAGCTGAAGTTGTGGCGCTTGATGGTGCCCGTGAAGCCCTTGCCGATGGAGGTGCCTTGCACGTCCACCAGCTGGCCCACGGCAAACGTCGTCACCGGAACCTGCGCGCCGGGCTTGAAGCCTGCAACGACGTCGGCGGTGACGCGGAATTCCTTGAGGACTTCACCGGCTTCGACACCTGCTTTCGCAAAGTGACCGGCTGCCGGCTTGATGACGCGCGACGCTTTGCGCGCGCCGAACGCCACTTGAATGGCGTTGTAGCCGTCGGTGGCTTCGGTCTTGACCTGGACGACACGGTTGTTCGACACATCGAGCACCGTCACGGGAACGGCATCGCCGTCGTCCGTGAAGATGCGCATCATGCCCACCTTGCGGCCCAGCAAACCGACTTGTTCGCTAAGACTCATGAATATTCTCCAGCCCCCGCGCCACCCCCAACAACTGGGAGCGCTTGGAAGCCTTTGTTTGACATGCCCGACATCGATTGGCCGGGCTGACTTGGTGGCAACTCGCCCCGAGGGACGAATGCCGAACCGGCCCTTTTGGGCCGACTACTTCGGAAAGCCTGCGATTCTAGCCAGCTGCGGGCAAAGCCGCAACCACTTCCTCGCAGGCCTTGCCGATTACTGCAGCTTGATCTCGACGTCGACGCCGGCCGGCAGGTCGAGCTTCATCAGCGCGTCCACGGTCTTGTCGGTCGGATCGACGATGTCCATCAGGCGCTGATGGGTGCGGATCTCGAACTGGTCGCGCGAGGTCTTGTTGACGTGCGGCGAACGCAGGATGTCGAAACGCTGCATGCGCGTCGGCAGGGGCACCGGGCCCTTGACGATCGCGCCGGTGCGCTTCGCGGTGTCAACGATCTCGAGCGCCGATTGGTCGATCAGCTTGTAGTCGAACGCCTTCAGGCGGATGCGGATCTTTTGCTTGGTGGCCATAGCGGTTTCCTAAAAGAGCGTGCGGTCCTCGCGGACCGCGAAATCGATGGAGGGAGAGTGGCCGGCGGGCGCGGTGCCGAAGCACCCCACCCGGCCGACCGGTGACTCCACCTTATTCGAGGATCTTGGCGACGACGCCGGCGCCGACGGTGCGGCCGCCTTCACGGATGGCGAAGCGCAGGCCTTCTTCCATCGCGATCGGGTTGATCAGCTTCACCGTGATGCTCACGTTGTCGCCAGGCATCACCATTTCCTTGTCCTTCGGCAGTTCCACCGCGCCGGTCACGTCCGTCGTGCGGAAGTAGAACTGCGGGCGGTAGTTGTTGAAGAACGGCGTGTGGCGGCCGCCTTCTTCCTTGCTCAGCACGTACACCTCGGCCGTGAAGTGCGTGTGCGGCTTGATGCTGCCCGGCTTGCACAGCACCTGGCCGCGCTGCACGTCTTCRCGCTTSGTGCCRCGCAGCAGGATGCCGACGTTGTCGCCKGCYTGRCCCTGGTCCAGCAGCTTGCGGAACATYTCCACGCCCGTGCAGGTCGTCTTCTGCGTCACCGMGATRCCGACGATCTCGATTTCTTCGCCGACCTTCACCACGCCGCGCTCGATGCGGCCCGTCACCACCGTGCCGCGACCCGAGATCGAGAACACGTCTTCCACCGGCATCAGGAATGCGCCGTCGATCGCRCGCTCCGGCGTCGGGATGTAGCTGTCCAGCGCATCGGCCAGCTTGAAGATCGCCTGCTCGCCCAGCTCGCCCTTGTCGCCTTCCATCGCCAGCTTCGCGCTGCCGTGGATGATCGGCGTCTTGTCGCCCGGGAAGTCGTACTTGTCCAGCAGTTCGCGCACTTCCATCTCGACGAGCTCCAGCAGCTCGGCGTCATCGACCATGTCGCACTTGTTCATGAACACGATGATGTACGGCACGCCCACCTGGCGGGCCAGCAGGATGTGCTCGCGCGTCTGCGGCATCGGGCCGTCAGCGGCCGACACCACCAGGATCGCGCCGTCCATCTGCGCCGCACCGGTGATCATGTTCTTCACGTAGTCGGCGTGCCCCGGGCAGTCGACGTGTGCGTAGTGGCGGTTCGCCGTCTCGTACTCGACGTGTGCCGTGTTGATCGTGATGCCGCGTGCCTTCTCTTCCGGCGCCGCGTCGATCTGGTCGTACGCCTTCGCTTCGCCGCCGAACTTCGCCGACAGCACCGTCGTGATCGCCGCCGTCAGCGTCGTCTTGCCATGGTCCACGTGACCGATCGTCCCAACGTTCACGTGCGGCTTGGTCCGCTCGAATTTGCCTTTTGCCATTT
>NZ_JBFUGW010000042.1:0-40004 GCF_056402735.1 Rhizobacter sp. P3_C12 | reverse complement strand
ACCCGCACCCGCACCCGCACCCGCACCGACCCCCGGCACCTGGTGGAAGCCCGCCGCCGGAGCCACGTGGCAGTGGCAGCTCACCGGAACGCTGAACACCTCGTACAACGCGACCGTCTATGACATCGACCTGGTCGACGCCAGCGCGGTGACGATCGCGCAGCTGAAGGCCGCAGGCCGCAAGGTGGTCTGCTACTTCTCGGCCGGCAGCTCCGAGGATTGGCGTCCCGACTATTCGAAGTTCGCCACCGCCGACAAGGGCAAGGCGCTCGACGGTTGGGCCGGCGAGAAGTGGCTGGACATCCGCTCGGCCAACGTGCGCGCGGTGATGGCCGCGCGTCTCGACCTGGCGCAGTCCAAGGGTTGCGATGGCGTCGAGCCGGACAACGTTGACGGCTATACCAACTCGAGCGGCTTCCCGCTGACCGAACAGGACCAGCTCGACTACAACCGCTACCTCGCCACCGCGGCCCACCTGCGCGGCCTGGCCATCGGGCTGAAGAACGACGTGGACCAGCTCGCGGCGCTCGAGCCGTCGTTCGACTTCGCGGTCAACGAGCAGTGCAACGAGTACTCGGAGTGCGGCGGCTACTCGGCCTTCACGGGCAAGGGCAAGCCGGTCTTCAACGCCGAATACAAGAGCAACTACGTGAACAACACCAGCGGTGCGCGCGACAAGCTGTGCGCCGCGTCGAAAGCAGCCGGCATCCGCACGCTGGTGCTGCCGCTCGACCTCGACGGGTCGTTCCGCTACAGCTGCGACTGAAACCGCGGCGGCTGAAGCAATTCGGCCTCGCTCCCCTTGCGGGGGCGAGGCCGAAACGATCAGGCGAGAAGGATCAGTCGAACGTCGGCGTCTCGACCCCCAGCACCTTGTGCAGCTTCGGGCTGGTGGTCGTGTACTGCAGGTGGATGCGCTTGTCGGGGAAGACGTACGGCGCCGCTGC
The DNA here is from genome assembly GCF_056402735.1 of Rhizobacter sp. P3_C12. Taxonomy (NCBI): domain Bacteria; kingdom Pseudomonadati; phylum Pseudomonadota; class Betaproteobacteria; order Burkholderiales; family Sphaerotilaceae; genus Rhizobacter; species Rhizobacter sp. P3_C12. The sequence continues at coordinate 39,057 of NZ_JBFUGW010000042.1, read as the reverse complement.
GAAGGCCGCGAGCGCCGCTTCGTGGAAGCCCGACAGGATCAGCTTCTTCTTGCCCGGGTAGGTGTTGACGTCGCCCACCGCGAAGATGCCCGGCGTGCTGGTCTCGAACTTCTCGGTGTCGACGACGATCTGCTTGCGCTCGAGGTTCAGGCCCCATTCGGCGATCGGGCCGAGCTTGGGGCTCAGGCCGAAGAACACCAGCAGCACGTCGAGCGGCACCACCCGCGTGACGCCGTCGCCGCCGGTCACCTTGACATTGGTCAGCTGGCCGTCGCGCTCCTCGTAGCCGGTCACCTGGCCGACGATGAACTGCATCTCGTAGGCGTCGCACAGCTCCTTCATCTTGGCCACGCTCGCGGGCRCCGCCTTGAAGCCGTCGCGGCGGTGCAGCAGGATCACGCTCTCGGCCTTGTTCGGGCCGTCCTGCACGAAGTTCAGCGTCCAGTCGAGCGCCGAATCGCCGCCGCCGACGATCACCAGGTTCTTGCCGGCGAACTGCGCCGGGTTCTTCACGCGGTAGAACAGCTGCGTGTCGTTGAACTTGTCGAGCCCGTCGACCTTCAGCAGGCGCGGCTGGAACGAGCCCACGCCGCCGGCGATGAAGATCGTCTTGGTGAGGAAGCGCGTGCCCTTGGTCGTCTCGACGTAGAAGCGGCCGTCTTCCTGTTTCTGCACCACGGTCACTTCCTGGCCGAGGTGGAWGGTGGCGCCGAACGGCTCGATCTGCTTCAGCAGGTTGTCGGTCAGTTCCTTGCCGGTGCACACCGGCACGGCCGGGATGTCGTAGATCGGCTTGTCGGGGTACAGCTCGATGCACTGGCCGCCGGGGTAGGCGAGCGAGTCGATGATGTGGGCCTTGATCTCGAGCAGGCCGAGTTCGAAGACCTGGAACAGGCCGACGGGGCCGGCACCCACGATGACGGCATCGGTCTCGATGGGGCCGTCGTGCGAGCCGGCAGTCTTTGAAATCTCCACGTTGGCGTTCGGTTCCATGGCAGGTCAGGTGAATTGTTTTGGCGGGATTACTTGATCAGTTCGGACAGCTTGCCCGTCTTGTCTTTCCACTCGTCCGCATCGGGCAGCGCAGCCTTGCGCTTGGTGATGCTGGGCCAGTTCTTCGCGAGATCGGCGTTGATCTTGATCATGTGGACCTGGTCGCCGGGAACATCTTCTTCCGGAACGATCGCGTTGACCGGGCATTCGGGAATGCACACGGCGCAGTCGATGCACTCGTCCGGATCGATCGTCAGGAAGTTCGGGCCTTCGCGGAAGCAATCGACCGGACACACGTCGACGCAATCGGTGTACTTGCAACGGATGCATGCTTCGGTGACGACGTGGGTCATGGTGCTGGCTCGAAAAAAGAAGAAAAAAGGTGCCTGAAAGCTGCCGTGCCGGATGGCAAAACGGGCGATTTTAAGGGCTTGGGGTTTTCACCGGAAGCGCGAGGTCCTCGGCAGGGGCTTTTGCTTGCTTTGCAGCAACTGGTTCTGCAACCACCGGTCGGGCCCCTTCGCCCACGGTGACGACGGTCGGACGCCCGGCGTGCAGCAGGCTGGCGCGGGGCAGGGCCTGCAGCGTGTGGTCACTGTGCAACTGGTCGGGCCAGCCGGCGCGCGAGACCACGCTGACGGGGGTGTCGCCCGGCCAGCCGCTGTCCAGCAGGCCACGCGCCAGCGCCGCGAGCTGCTTGCCGGCCATGTAGAACACCTCGGTGTCGGCGGTGCGGGCGGCGCGCAGCTCGCGCGTCTGCGTCATCGCGGTGGTCAGGCTGACGCTGCGGCCGGCGCCGCGCCGGGTCAGCGGGCGCTGGGTGGCGGCGGCCGCGGCGATGGCGGCCGTGACGCCGGGCACCACCTCGCACTCGATGCCGGCCTCGGCCAGCGCGATCAGCTCTTCCTCGAGCCGGCCGAACACGCTCGGGTCGCCGCCCTTCAGGCGCACGACGGTCGCCACCTCGTTCGCATGCTTCACCAGCAGCGCGTTGATCGTCTGCTGGCCGGTGCTGTCGCAGAAGCCGCGCTTGCCGACGTTGACCCAGCGTGCGTTCGGCGCGTGCGCGCGCAGCGCCGGGTCGGTCAGTGCGTCGAACAGCACCACGTCGGCCTGCGCCAGGCGCTGCGCGCCGCGCACGGTGATCAGGTCGGCCGAGCCGGGGCCCGCGCCGATGAAGATGACGCGACCGAGTGCCACTTATGCAGCCCCTTTGACCAGCAACGCCCCGCTGGTGCGGTTGCTCGCCGGGTCGACGATGATCAGCGAGCCGCCGACGCGGTTCGACGCGTAGGCCTCGACCGGCAGCGCCTGCTGCGTCTCGACGATCACGTGGCCGATCTCGTTGACGGCCAGCTGGTGCGCATCGATCGCCTCCAGCGTGTGGATGTCGAGCCGGCTCTCGATCGCGGTGATGCGCGCCTGCACCCAGCGGTTGCCGTGGCGCACCCAGTACTTGCGGCCAATGACCGCCGGCTCGGTGTCGAGCCAGGCGAGCGTCGCGCTGAAGCGCTGCGTCTCGTGGATGGTCTGCGGCGTCGCGATCCAGTCGCCGCGCGAGACRTCGAGCTGGCGATCCAGCACGACACCSGCCGACTGCCCGGCCTCGACSACRTCGACCACSTCGCCGGCGAGGCGCACCTCGGCCACCACCGCGGTCTGGTTGCTCGGGAACACCTGCACCGTGTCGCCGGCCTTCACGCGGCCGTGGGCCACGCGGCCRTACAGCGTGCGCGGCTGGTTGCCGGTGCCTTCGCCTTCGCGCGACACGTACTGCACGGGGATCAGCAGGTCGCCGTCCTTGCGCTCCTGCAGCGCCGGCAGGGCTTCCAGCAGCTGCAGCAGCGACGGGCCGTCATACCAGTCGGCGGCGAGCGGCTGCGTGACGTTGTCGCCRCGCAGCGCCGACACCGGGATCACGCCGGCCACCGCRATGCCGGCCTGCTGCGCGAACGCGAGCAGCGCGGTCCTGGTCGCCGCGAAGGCCTGCGCCGGGTCGCTCACTGCATCAAGCTTGTTGACCGCAAAGACGATGTTCGGCACGCGCAGCAGGTGCGCCAGCAGYGCATGGCGGCGSGTCTGYGSSAGCAGCRSCATCGGCTGCGCGGCGGTGTCGAGCTTGGTGATGTCGACCAGCACCACCGCCGCATCGCTGCCGGCCGCGGCCGTCACCATGTTGCGGGTGTACTGCTCATGGCCGGGGGCGTCGGCGATGATGAACTTGCGCTGCTTGGTCGCGAAGTAGCGGTAGGCCACGTCGATCGTGATGCCTTGCTCGCGCTCGGCCTCGAGGCCGTCGGTCAGCAGCGACAGGTCGATCGGCGCACCGGCGGCGCGCTTCTCGAGCGTGTCGAGCTGGTCGGCGAGGATCGCGCGGCTGTCGAACAGCAGCCGGCCGATCAGCGTGCTCTTGCCRTCGTCGACGCTGCCGGCGGTCAGGAAKCKCAAGGCGCGGTGGTCCGCGACTTTCGTCAGATTCTCGCGGTGGTCTTTCACTTGAACTTGCGGCGTGCTCATCAGAAGTAACCCTCTTTCTTGCGGCGTTCCATCGAGGCGTCCGACGTGCGRTCGTCCATGCGGGTCGCGCCGCGCTCGCTCACCGTCACCTTCAGCGTCTCGGCGACGATCTCGGTCGCGTTGGCSGCCGGGCTCTCGACCGGGCAGGTGCAGGTCATGTCGCCCACCGTGCGGAAACGCACCTCGGCCGTCTCGACCACCTCGCCGGCYTCSGGMGGCGTCACSTCGGTCAGCGGCACCAGCAGGCCCTTGCGGCGGATCACCTGGCGGTCGTGCGCGTAGTACAGGTTCGGCAGCGGGATGTTCTCGCGGGCGATGTACAGCCACACGTCGAGCTCGGTCCAGTTGCTGATCGGGAACGCGCGCATGTGCTCGCCCGGCTTGATGCGGGTGTTGAACAGCGTCCACAGCTCGGGGCGCTGCTCCTTGGGCTGCCATTGGCCGAAGCTGTCGCGGTGCGAGAAGATGCGCTCCTTCGCGCGGGCCTTCTCTTCGTCGCGGCGSGCRCCRCCCATCAGCACGTCGAAGCGGTGCGCCTCGATGGCTTCGAGCAGCGCGACCGTCTGGTGGCCGTTGCGCGATTCCAGCGGGTGCGACAGGCGCACCGTGCCGCGCTTGATCGAATCCTCGAGGTGGCCGACCACCAGCCGCTCGCCCATCTCGGCGACGCGGCGATCRCGGAACTCGATCACCTCCGGAAAGTTGTGGCCGGTGTCGACGTGCAGCAGCGGGAACGGCAGGCGGCCCTTGTACTCGCCGTCGGCGCCCTTCGATTTGAACGCCTTCTCGGCCAGGCGCAGCACCACGCACGAATCCTTGCCGCCCGAGAACAGCAGCGCCGGGCGCTCGAACGCGGCGACGGTCTCGCGCAGGATGAAGATGGCTTCTTCCTCGAGCCAGTCGAGGTGGGATTGATCGAGAACGGCTGTCACGCGCTCGGGTGTCACGCGCTCGCGAAGGGAGGGGTCATCATTCAGTTTCATGGGGTCCTTTGTGGCTGGGCGCTCGTGTTCAATGGATGACGCGGAGCCCGGCGAACAACAGAGACACGCACAACAGCCCGCGTGTCACTTTGTCCGGCAGGGATCTGATCAATCGCGCGCCCAGCCAGATGCCGGGCAAAGATCCGACCAGCAGGCTGGCGAGCAGGGACCAGTCGACGTTCCCGAGCGCCGCATGTCCCAGGCCCGCGACCAGCGTGAGCACCGCCGCATGGGCGATGTCCGTTCCAATCAGGCGTTGAATGGGAAGTCGCGGATAGAGGACGAGGGTCAGGGTCGCGCCGATCGCTCCGGCGCCAATCGAACTGAGCGATACCAGGACACCCAGCAGCAGTCCCGCCAGAACGGTCAGGGCCCGCTTGCGCGATGTCGTGAGCAAGGCGTCGAGCTTCAGTCCGAGCGCGTGACAGAAGGGACGGCAGGCTACCGCGACCGCCGTCATGAGCAGTGCCACGCCCAGCACCTGCATCATCAGGTGGCTGACCCCCTTCGTCATGCCGGTGTATCGCATCAGCATGAGCGTGATGACCGTCGCCGGGATGCTGCCTAGCAGCATCCAGGCGACGATTCCGTAATCGACGTGGCCCTGGCGGTGGTGGGCGATCGTTCCGTTGGTCTTGGTGATTGCGGCGAACCACAGATCGGTGCCAATGGCCACGGGTGCGCTGAGATGGAAGACGCCCATCAGAAGCGGCGTCATGAGCGAGCCTCCACCCACGCCGGTCAATCCGACAATGGCACCGATCACGAATCCACTCGCCACAGCCAGCCAGTCCATGACATCCCGATCTTGAGGTGCCGGCCCGGGCCGGCGCAGTGGTGTCGATTCAAGGGTTGCAGCGTCGCGTCGAGTTCAGACTGAACTCAAGCTTCGAGCCGCACCTCTTGCCTAGGCGAAGCTGTGCTGTGGCGCGGCATCGTGCCCGGCGACACGAAACACGGAGATCGCCTCAGACAGCTTCTCGGCCTGTTGGCGCAGGCTCTCGGCCGCTGCCGAGGTCTCCTCGACCAGGGCCGAGTTCTGCTGCGTCGTGTTGTCCAGCTGCGCCACCGCCTGATTGATCTGGCCGACGCTGGAGTTCTGTTCCGAGCTGGATTGCGTGATGTCGGCGATCAACTCGCTCACCTTGCGAACCTGTTGCACGGCCTCATCGATGGTCTTGCGCGCCGCGTTGACCTGCAGTGTGCCGGCGTCCACCTTTTCCACACTGGTGGTGATCAGGCTCTTGATCTCCTTCGCCGCGTCCGCCGAGCGCCGGGCCAGGTTGCGCACCTCTGCCGCGACCACGGCAAAGCCTCGGCCTTGCTCGCCGGCGCGCGCCGCCTCCACAGCGGCGTTGAGTGCCAGGATGTTGGTCTGGAAGGCGATGCCGTCGATCACCGTGATGATGTCGGAAATCTTGCGGCTCGAATCCTGGATGCCTTCCATGGTCTCGACCACACGCTCGACCGCGCCGCCGCCTTGCCCGGCCACCTCGGACGCCTTGCCCGACAGGAGGTTGGCTTCACGCGCATTGTCAGAATTCATCTTGACGCTGACGGCCATCTGCTGCATCGACGCGGCGGTCTGCTCCAGGCTTGAAGCCTGCGACTCCGTGCGCGAGGACAGGTCAAGGTTGCCATGGGCAATCTGCGTCGCAGCGGTCACCACGGTGTCCACGCCGACGCGCACCGTGCTGACCATGCTGGACAGATTGGTCGTCATCAGATTGAGCGAGCCCAACAGTTCACCGATCTCGTCACGCGAGCCGATCCGCGCCTGGCGCGTGAGGTCRCCCTCGGCCACCGCTCGAGTGATGGTCACCGCTTCGGTCAATGGTCGCGTGATCGACCTTGTGATCGCCAGGGCTGCAACAACGCCCACCAGCATGGCCGCTGCAGCCAGGCCTCCCAGCGTCCACAACACGGCCTGGTAGGTTGCCCGGCCTTGCTCGATCATGCGCTGGGCATTCGCATCGCTGTGCGCCAGCCAGGCGTCCTTGGCCTTGATGAGGTTCATGTTGTCCACGCGAGCCTCCCCCAGCATGACGCCAACGGCGACGTCTCGCTGTGCCGGATCGTCGAGGATGGTGCGCGACGCCGCCATGACCTTGTCATTGGAACGCACGAAGGTCTCGAACCTTGTCTTCACTTCCTGCCAATTGGCGCGATCTTCGTCGTCCTGGAACAGGGCGCGCGAAGAATAGTCTTCCAGCACATTGCGTGCGGCTTCGACCGACTTTGCGGTCATCAATTCGGCCTCCTTCTTCTGTTCCTGTTTGCCGAGAATGTGGAGGAACGAGCGGCGTCGCGCGTCGTCGGCGCTGCGCATGAACTCGGTGACCAGCTTGTAGGACGCCATGATGTGGCTGTCGTAGTACTCAGTGTGCGCCTGCAGGCGATCAGCCTGCACCTTGGCAGTGAAAGCCAAGACCGCCAGCATGGCCAGCAAGACAGCGAAGCCGGCGTTCAGGCGCGTGCCGATCTTCACATTGGAAAGGAATTGCATTTTTTTACTCCCTTTGGATGGATGCCAAAGTTATGCCTCTACTATCGGCAGCACGGGAGATTTATAGAGTCCGAAAAGACCGAATATTCACTCTCAATTGCGTCTTTGATTGATTGCCTCTCCGCCGGTCGCGTAACGCAATTGACATGGATCAATGCTGATCAAATAGATCCTCCGGGTATCAATCAGTAGATGCCCCAACGAACGTGAATTGTCCGAGTTGTTTGCAGATCGAATTGGCCGGCGATTGGTAATCGTGGTGGCGCGAATAAGTATCTGACAGATGGTGCCAATTGCGCCTCGACAAAGCTGGGGCCGGTGATCAAATCGATTTATCCGACAGAGGGTCCGGTCGGCGGACATTGGGACGGCGCGCATCCCGGGGCTTGACCGGTCAGTTGCGTGAGTCGCTCATATAGTTGTATAGTGCAACTATATGGTCTTTTTTTCGGATTCGGAACGTTCTCTGGTCGAGGAGATCCGGGCGGCCTCGCGCTCCATGGCGCGCGACTGGGGTTTCATGGGCGGCCAGTTCGCGGGCGTGGACCTGTCGCCGTCCGCCGTTCATGCCCTGATCGAGATCGATGCGGGCGAGGTCAGCGCCCGGGACCTGGGCTTGCGCCTGCACCTTGAGAAATCCAGCGTCAGCCGGATGCTGCGCAAGCTCGTGGACTCGGGCGAGGTGTGCGAGGCGCCTGCCGACCACGACAGCCGGATCAAGCGGCTCTCGCTGACCCCGGCGGGCCGGCGGCGCGTGTCGGCGATCCACGCCCATGCGCGGGCCCAGGTCGCGGACGCCCTGGGCCGCCTGAAGCGCGGCCAGCACCGCACCGTTCTCAACGGCCTGCGGCTCTACAGCGAGGCGCTCGCAGGCGCGCATGAGGCGCGCCCTGATCCGTCAGCGGTCGACGTGGTGCCGGGCTACCAGAGCGGGCTCATCGCCAGGGTCACGCAGATGCATGCGCTGCAAGACGCACGAGACGCCGCCATCGGGCAACGCTTCGAGTCCGCTGTCGCGGCAGGGCTGGCGGATTTCTGCGACAGGCTCGGTCAGCCGGGGAATGGCATCTGGACGGCCCGGCAAGGGGGCGACATCGTCGGCTCGATCGCCCTCGACGGCGACGACCCAGGCGCCGGCGTCGCTCGCCTGCGCTGGTTCATCGTGGATGAGGGCATCCGCGGTCGTGGCGTGGGGCGCACGCTGCTGGCCAGCGCGCTGGACTTCGCCGACGGCCAGGGTTTCGCTGAAACGCAGCTGCGGGCCTTCGACGGTTCATCTGCCGCCCGGCATCTCTGCGAATCGCACGGCTTCGCCTGCGTGGAAGAGCGGCCTGCGGCTCCCTGGGGCCAGGACGTCCTGGAACAGCGTTTCGTGAGGAGGCGACCATGAACTCGACACCCACCATCGAGGAGCTTGCCGGTGCGGCCCCGGAACTTCCAGCCTCGGGCCGGCTGAAGGGCCGCGTGTGCCTGGTCACCGGCGCCACGACCGGGATCGGCCGCGCAACCGCGCTGCGAATGGCCGCGGAAGGCGCGGCCGCGGTGGTCGTGACGGGCCGCCGAGAGGAGCTCGGCCAGGCGCTCGCTGGTGAGATCCGTGAGCGCGGTGCCGAATGCCTCTTCGTCGCGGCCGATGCGACCCGCGAGCATGACATCGTCGCGACCGTCCAGCAGGCACAAGCCCGGTTCGGCCGGCTGGACGCCGTGTTCAACAACGCGGGCTGCCAGGAACGCCGGGGCCTGTTGGCGGAGCAAAGCGACGAGGTGTACACGCGCGTGTTCGACACGAATGTGCGAGCCCTCTTTCATTGCATGCGCCACGCCATCTCGGCCATGCTGGCGGGTGGCGGCGGCACGATCGTCAACAACACCAGCGTGAGCGGGATCCGCAATCCCAACGCGGGGTTGTCGCTCTACAGCGCGTCGAAGGCGGCCGCCAACTCGCTCACGCGCTCGGCCGCGATGGAGTACGCGCCGGCAGGGATCCGGATCAACGCGGTCGCACCGGGGCGCGTGCTCACGGACATGATGCTTTCCTCCGGCATGGCGGACATGCGCGCCGTTGCGGCCGGCCTGCCGCTGCGCCGGATGGGTCATCCGGAAGAGGTGGCCGCCGCCGCCATCTGGCTGATGTCTGACGAAGCGCGCTATGTCGTGGGCCACGTGCTCGCAACCGACGGCGGGTTCCTGGCAGGGTAGGGAAGGCGTGGCGCCCGGTCAGCACTCGACGTCGCGTTCGGGCCGGCAACGGCGCGCCCCACGGGGCGGATGCGACGACATCCCGACCGTTCCTGCCTCGACCAGAAAGCGCGCGATCGCGCGCCTGGCGTCCGATGTCACTCCCGCTTCACTCCACCGAGGCAGCATGCCTTTGCCGCCAACGCGCGGGTCGCCCTGGGTCGGCGCCAGCAGCAGGACGGTCATGGCTCGACCGTGGGCCGTCGTGACGATCCAATGCGTGGGCGTGCCGTGGTCGCCGGGAAACAGTTTCGGCGTGACCGCCGGCGATTGATCGGGCCGCACGATCACCAGTTCGGGCGACTCCTCCAGCGTCGTTGCGTTGCCGTCGACGCTGCAGCGTGCCAGGGCCAGCAGCACGGTGGCGCAGGTCAGTGCCCTCATGCCGGCGTGCCGGGGGAAGCGCGAATCGCGAGCGGCGGCAGCAGGTTGCGGCGCAAGGCCACGCATTCGAAGCCGCAACGCTGCATGTTCAACAGCGACGGATTGACCTCGTCCGTGGGCTCGCCCGTCTCGGTGCCGATCCAGCGCACGCCGGCGCGCGTCGCATCCTTGACGCGGCGCGCCATCACGGCGCGCTGGCCGCCGCGGCGCCGATGCGACTCCAGCATGCTGCCGATCCCGACCCAGGCCTGGTCGCCATCGACGAACAGCGCGCCGCCGCCGACGGCCGTGCTGCCGTCGAAGACGCCGTAGAGCTGCCAGCGCGGACGGTCATGCAGCGCGCGCAACCAGCCGGCGACGAACGAGGGCAGGCCGAATCCGCGGGTGATCGCGTCGGCGATCGCCTCGGCATCGTCGTCGGTGCCGGCCGCGACGCGCAATGTCGTCTCGCCCGCGTCCACCGGGCCTGCCGGCCGCAGCATCTTCGCCCAGTTCGCGGGTTCGGCCGACCGCCATCCGGCCGCTTCGAGCGACAGCGCCGTGTCGCGGGGCTGCGCGTGCGTGTTGACATGCAGCCACCACTGGCGTGAACCGGCCGCTGCGAACGCCGCCGCGACTTGCGCGGCGCTGTCGGCACTCGCCGGCGCGCGCAGCCCGAGCCCGATCGCCCGGTTGAACAAGGGTGACTCGATGCCCGGTGCCAACAGCAGCGTCGCATCGGCGACGCGGTCGTGGGCGATGCCCAGCGTCTGGCGCAGCGCCGGCGGTGCCGCGTCGTAGTAGTCCGCCCAGGCGCGGGCTTCGATGTCGTCGGCCAGGGTGGCCATGTCGGCGGGGATCATTGTCGAGTTCACGGGACGCGATTCCTTCTGGGTGGATTGATTGACCTTACACCGTAAGGTCGACGCCGCGGAATATACTGCAGAGCGCCTTACGTTGTAAAGTGGTCCATGGCCCGTGCCCGCACCACCACCCAAGCGCCGACATCGGCTGCGCCAGCGTCACCGCTTCCTCGCGTCCCGCTCGATCGGGACCGAATCGCCGCGGTGGCCCTGGCACTCATCGACAGCCACGGGCTGGATGGCTGCTCGATGCGCCGCATCGGCCAGGAGCTGGGCGTCGAGGCGATGGCGCTCTACCACCACTTCAAGTCCAAGGGCGAGCTGCTCGATGCGGTGCAGGAGCTGCTGATCGGCGAGATCGAGATGCCCGATCCCGCCAGCGACCCGCCGGTCGAACGCATCCGCCGGAGCATGCGCAGCTATCGGCAGATCGCGGTGCGCCATCCGCGCGCCTTCACGCTGCTCGCCGCGCGGCGCTTCAACACCCCGCGTGCATTCCGCGTCTACGAGCAGTTGCTGCTGATGTATGCCGAATGCCGCCTGGCACCGCAGCAGCAGGCCTGGTGGTTCCGCCTGATGGGCGGTTTCGTGAATGGCGCGGGCATGGCCTACGTCGCGAGCATCGAGCACATCCCGGACGCCACCAAGCTGCAACTGCAGCATGCGCCGCAGACCATCCCGTTGCCGCACGTTGCTGCCGTGGCGCCGTTCCTGCGGATCGAGGGCCTCGATGCCGCCTTCGAGTTCGGGCTCGACGTGCTGCTGGATGCGCTGGCGGGGGCGTGCCCGCCACACCGTTGAAAAAAGGAGCCGAAGACCATGACAGTCAAGCGAATGGACAACGTGCTGATCGTTGTCGACGATCTCGACGCGGTGAAGGCGTTCTTCATCGAACTGGGMCTCGCGTTCGAGGGCCAGACCACGGTGGAAGGGCCTGCCATCGGGCGCCTCATCGGGCTGGGAGACGTCCGGGCCACCCTCGCGATGCTGCGCACGCCCGATGGGCAGGGCATCGAGCTGGACAAGTTCCACACGCCGGACGCCGTCCGGTTCGGGCCCGTGGACGCGCCGATGAACACCTTGGGTCTTCGTCGCATCATGTTTGCCGTCGACGACATGGAGGCCGTCATCGCGCGGATGCTCGCCCATGGCGCAGAAATCATCGGCCAGATGCAGTACGAAACGTCGTACCGGCTCGCCTACATCCGTGAGCCCGAAGGCCTCCTCGTCGGGCTGGCCGAGCAGCTCAGCTGAGGGCGGGCAACGCTCGACGGGCGCGCACCGCCGCGCTCAGCTCGCGCAGCAGCGGCTCCGTCTGCGTCCAGCCCAGGCAGGCGTCGGTGATGGACACGCCGGGCACCAGGTCGGCCTTGGTCTGGCCGTCCAGCAGGTCCTGGCGACCCGGCTGCAGGTGGCTCTCGATCATGACGCCGGTGATGCGCGTATCGCCGCCGGCGATCTGGCCGGCCACGTCGCGGCCGACGTCGACCTGGCGCTCGYACTTCTTGCTCGAGTTGGCGTGCGAGAAGTCGATCATGACCTGCTCGCGCAGGCCCGAGGTCTTCAGCCCTGCGCAGGCCGCGGCCACGGACGCCGCGTCGTAGTTGGGCGCCTTGCCGCCGCGCAGGATGATGTGGCAATCCTCGTTGCCCCGCGTCTCGAAGATCGCGGCCATGCCCATCTTGGTCATGCCCATGAAGGCGTGCGCCGAGCGCGCCGCGAGCACGGCATCGCTCGCGACCTTGATGCCGCCGTCGGTGCCGTTCTTGAAGCCGACCGGGCACGAGAGGCCCGACGCCAGCTGGCGGTGGCTCTGGCTCTCGGTCGTGCGCGCGCCGATGGCGCCCCAGGCGATCAGGTCGGAGATGTACTGCGGCGACAGCAGGTCCAGGAACTCGGTGCCGGCCGGCAGCCCGAGGCCGTTCACGTCCAGCAGCAGCTGGCGGGCCAGCCGCAGGCCCTCGTTCATGTGGAAGCTGCCGTCCAGGCGCGGGTCGTTGATGTAGCCCTTCCAGCCCACCGTCGTGCGCGGCTTCTCGAAGTAGACGCGCATCACGATCAGCAGGTCGCGGCTCAGTTCATCGCGGGCGGCCTTCAACAGCCGCGCATAGTCCATCGCCTGGTCGTGGTCGTGGATGGAGCACGGGCCCACCACCACCAGCAGCCGGTCGTCGCGGCCGTGCAGCACGGCGCCGATCTCCTGCCGCGCGCGCGCCACCACCTCCAGCGCCTGGTCCGAGGCCGCCAGCTCCTCGAGCAGCAGCGCCGGGCTGATCAGCGCACGCACGGCGCCGATGCGGGTATCGTCGGTGCGCGTGGCGTCGAAGGTCGACGGCTCGTCTTCGTGGGCGTGGGTGGAGGGAGTGTTCATTCCATGGGCGAAAGTGTGCAAGGCAGCAGGATTCTGGCAGTTCTTTCCCCGGCCCAGGCCGGTGACGCAGAGGCGTTGGTGGCGTTGCGCAACCACTACCTGCGCACCCGCTGACCGCGCCCCGGTGCGCACTGCATCACGCCGCCCCCCTTTCCGGCGCGCCGAAGTCCATCCGTCCGGTTCCGAACCGGCAGCGCATGCTGCGTCTCCCCGTTGCTGCCATCCACGGCGGTGATGAAAGGTGACCTGATGACGCAGTGCGGTGAAGACGTGCGGTTGCTGGAGCGGCTGGGCCTGGACATGCTCGCGCCCGGGGAGGCCCGGGCCTGCGAACTCCTGCTGGAGGGCGGCATCCGCATGCTGCTGGAGCTCAGCGAGGACGGCCTGCTGACGATCGCCGCGGCGCTGCCCGGCGAGGTCACCGACGCCGACGACGCCTTGCTCTCGATGTCGCCCGCCGAGACCGACCTCGACGACGCGCGGGACACGTCGCCGATCGACATCAGCACCGAATCGGGCCACCTCATCGTGTGGGCGGACCATTTCGTCGAGGCGGCCGGCGACGCCCGCATGGTCTCGCTGCTCGACCGCGTGGCCACGCGGGCTGCCGCGGTGGCCGCGGCGCGGCATTCCGGCGCCCGCGACGCCGCGACGAACCTGCACCAGGACACGATCCCGCTCGCTAAACTGCGGCTCAACGAAGTCCGGAGGCGACTCGCGATGAACCAGGCCCCTTGCCGCGTACTGTGGATCGATGCCCAGCCGCCCGACGCCGATGTCGGCTCGGCCGCGCTGCAAAGCCGCCTGGGTACCGGCTTCGACCTGCGCACGGCCACCGGCCTCGACTGCAGCGAGGCGCGCGACGCGCATTCCGAGGTGATCGTGCTGGCGCTCGGCGCCGATGCCGCCGAGGTGGTGCTCGGCTGGCCCGCACTCGCGGTGGCCGCGGCCGATGCGGCGCTGGTGGTGCTGGCACCGGCGATGGGCGATGCGCAGGCGCAGCGCCTGATCGAGGCCGGCGTGCAGGACATCGTGTTCCACGCCGACCTCGGCTCGCTCGCGCAGCGGCTGCGGCTGGCCGCCGGGCGCAAGGCTATCGAGCGCGAGGCGCGCAAGGCCTACGCCACCGACCTGATGACCGGCCTGCCGAACCGCGCGCAGCTGATCGAGCACCTGAGCCAGGTGCTGGCGCTGCGCGAGCGCGAGCCGGCACCGGTCAGCCTGCTGGTGTTCCGCATGGACGGGTTCCAGGGCATCGAAGGCGCGCACGGGCCGGAGTCGGCCAACGTCGTGCGCCGCAAGGTCGCGGTGCGGCTGCGCGGCGGCGTGCGCTCGAGCGACGTGGTGGCCTCGCTCGGGGCCGATGTTTTCGCGGTGCTGCTGCCGTCGACCGAATCGCCGGCCGATGCGCAGCGCGTCGTCGACAAGCTGGTGCGCATGCTGCGCGATCCGTTCAACGTGGCCGGCATCACGGTGGGCGTGACGGCGCACGTCGGCGTCGCGCAGTACCCGCAGGACGGGCAGCAGCCCGACGACCTGCTGCGGCATGCGGCTGCCGCGGCGCTGGCGACCGCCTACGAGCCGCAGGGGGCGGCGAACGATTGACTGCTTCTGGCCGCTCTACTTCTGAATGTCCCCCAGGCACAGGTACTTCACCTCGACATAGTCGTCGATCCCGTGGTGCGACCCCTCGCGCCCGAGGCCCGACTGCTTGACGCCGCCGAACGGCACCTCGGCCGTCGAGATCAGCCCGGTGTTGATGCCCACCATGCCGTACTCCAGGGCCTCGCCGACGCGGAAGATGCGGCCGATGTCGCGGCTGTAGAAGTAGCTCGCGAGGCCGAACTCGGTGGCGTTGGCCATCGCGATCGCGTCGGCCTCGGTGCTGAAGCGGAACACCGGCGCCACCGGGCCGAAGGTCTCCTCGCGCGCGCACAGCATCTCGCTGGTGGCGCCCGACAGCACCGTCGGCTCGAAGAAGCGCGTGCCGAAGCGGTGCCCGCCGGTCACCAGCGTCGCGCCCTTCGCGGTCGCGTCGGCCACGTGGCGTTCGATCTTCTCGATCGCCGCGTCGTCGATCATCGGCCCCTGCGTCACGCCGGCCTCGAAGCCGTTGCCCACCTTGATCGTCTTCGTCTTCTCGGCGAGTTTCGCGACGAAGGCGTCGTACACGCCGTCCTGAACGTACAGCCGGTTCGCGCAGACGCAGGTCTGGCCGGCATTGCGGTACTTGCTGGCGAGCGCGCCCTCGACCGCGCTGTCCAGGTCGGCATCGTCGAACACGATGAACGGCGCATTGCCGCCCAGCTCCAGCGACAGCTTCTTGATCGTCGGCGCGCACTGCTTCATCAGGATGCGGCCGACCTCGGTCGAGCCGGTGAACGACAGGTGGCGCACCCGATCGCTCTCGCACAGCACCTTGCCGACCGCGATGGAGTTGGCGCCGTCGGCGGTGATGACGTTCAGCACGCCCGGCGGCATGCCGGCGCGCTGCGCCAGCTCGGCCACGGCCAGCGCCGACAGCGGCGTCTGCTCGGCCGGCTTGATCACCACCGGGCAGCCGGCGGCCAGCGCCGGCGCGACCTTGCGCGTGATCATCGCGATCGGGAAATTCCACGGCGTGATCGCCGCGCACACGCCCACCGGCTGCTTGATCACCAGGTAGCGCTTGCCGTTGTCGGTGGTCGGGATGGTCTCGCCGTAGACGCGGCGCGATTCCTCGGCGAACCACTCGATGAAGCTGGCGCCGTAGCCGACCTCGCCCTTCGCCTCGGCGAGCGGCTTGCCCTGCTCGGCCGTCATGATGCGCGCCAGGTCGTCGGCGTTCGCCATCAGCAGCTGGAACCACTTCATCAGGATCGCCGAGCGCTCCTTCGCGGTCTTGCCGCGCCAGGCCGGCCAGGCCTGGTTCGCGGCGGCCACGGCGGCCTGCGTCTCGGCCGCGCCCAGGTTGGCCACGTCCACGAGCTTCAGGCTGGTCGCCGGGTCGTTCACGTCGAAGCGCGCGCTGCCGGCCACCCATTCGCCGCCGATCAGCGCGTCGGTCTTCAGCAGGCCCGGGTCCTTCAATGTCGCCAGCGGAGAGGTCTTCATGTCCATCGTCTCGGTCCCTTCATCGGTTCAACGGCGCGGCACACCCGGCAGCACGCACAGCATTTCGTACAGGAGGTTGGCGCCCAGCAGCGCGGTGTTGCCGGACGTGTCGTAGGGCGGTGCCACCTCCACCAGGTCGCCGCCGACCACGTTCAGCCCGTGGCAGCCGCGGATGATCTCCAGTGCCTGCGGCACCGTCAGGCCGCCGATCTCGGGCGTGCCGGTGCCGCCGGCAAACGACGGGTCGATGCCGTCGATGTCGAAGCTGATGTAGACGGGATGCGCAGTCCCGATGCGCTCGCGCACCTGCGCCATCAGCGGCGCGAGCGACTGGTACCACACCTCGTGCGCCTGCACGACGGTGAAGCCCTGCGCACGCGGCCAGTCGAAGTCGTCGGCCGCGTAGCCGGTGCCGCGCAGGCCGATCTGCCAGACCCGGTCGCATTGCAGCAGGCCTTCCTCGACCGCGCGGCGGAACGGCGTGCCGTGCGCGACCCGCTCGCCGAACATCTCGTCGTTGACGTCGGCATGCGCATCCACGTGCACCAGTGCCACCGGGCCGTGGCGCTTCGCGACCGCGCGCAGGATCGGCAGCGCGATCGTGTGGTCGCCGCCCAGCGTCAGCGGCTTGCAGCCGGCCGCCAGCACCGCGTCGTAGAACGCGCTGATCAGCGGCAGCGACTTGTCCAGTGAATAGGTGTTGATGGGCACGTCGCCCAGGTCCGCCACCTGCAAGGCATCGAAGGGCGCGGCCCCGGTCGCCATGTTGTAGGGCCGCAGCAGCGCCGACTCGGCGCGGATCTGCCGCGGCCCGAAGCGCGCACCCGCGCGGTTGGAGGTGCCGATGTCCAGCGGCACGCCGATGAAGGCGGCGTCCAGCCCCTGCGCCGACGTGGYGGCCGGCAGCCGCATCATCGTCGCGAGCCCGGCGAAGCGCGGCATCGCGTTGCCGCCCAGCGGCTGGTTCAGGTCCTTCATCGCTTGCGCCCCCGCAGCCATTCCAGCACCAGCAGCAGGCTGGTCGTGAACAGGATCAGCAGCGTCGCCACCGCCGCGATCGTCGGCGTGATGTTCTCGCGGATGCCGGTGAACATCTGCCGCGGCAGCGTCACCTGTTCCGGCCCGGCGAGGAACAGCGTCACCACCACCTCGTCGAACGAGGTCGCGAACGCGAACAGCGCGCCCGAGATCACGCCCGGCGCGATCACCGGCAGCGTGATGCGGAAGAAGGTGCGCAGCGGGCTCTCGCCGAGGCTCAGGCTGGCCCGCACCAGGTTGTTGTTGAAGCCCTGCAGCGTGGCCAGCACGGTGGTCAGCACGAAGGGCGCGCCCAGCGCGGCGTGCACGATGATCAGCGCGGTGTAGCTGTCGGCCAGCCCGGCCTTGGCGAAGAACAGGTAGGTGCTGACGCCGACCACGACGATCGGCACCACCATCGGCGCGATCAGCAGGCTCATCAGCAGGCCCTTGAACGGGAAGTCGGTGCGCGCCAGGCCCACCGCGGCCAGCGTGCCCAGCACGGTGGCGATGACGGTGGCGGCCGGCGCGACGATGAAGCTGTTCTTCGCGGCGCGCGCCCATTCGGGCGACGTGAAGAGGTTCTGGTACCACTTCAGCGACCAGCCCGGGATCGGGTAGGCCAGGAAGGAGCTGTCGCTGAACGACAGCGGCATGATCACCAGGATCGGCAGCAGCAGGAAGGCCAGCACGCCGACGCAGCCGATGCGCACGGCCCACCAGCCGGCCTTGTCGAG
This sequence comes from Rhizobacter sp. P3_C12, assembly GCF_056402735.1. Classification (NCBI taxonomy): domain Bacteria; kingdom Pseudomonadati; phylum Pseudomonadota; class Betaproteobacteria; order Burkholderiales; family Sphaerotilaceae; genus Rhizobacter; species Rhizobacter sp. P3_C12. The sequence continues at coordinate 21,376 of NZ_JBFUGW010000042.1, read as the reverse complement.
CGGTGTTGCGTAGGCCGGGAACACCGGCAGGGCAGGCAGCTTCATCCGAGGCTCAGTTCAGACTTGACGATGCGACGGTACACGGCATAGAGAACCAGCGTCGCCGACAGCAGCAATGCCCCCAGCCCGCAGGCCATGCCCCAGTTGATGTTCACGTTGGTGTACTGCGCGATGTAGTAGCTCAGCATCTGGTCGTCCGCGCCGCCCAGCAGCGCCGGCGTCACGTAGTAGCCGATGGCCAGGATGAACACCAGCAGCGCACCGGCGCCGATGCCCGGGAAGGTCTGCGGCACGTAGACGCGGAAGAAGGCGGCCAGCGGCGGGCTGCCCAGCGACACCGCCGCGCGCACGTAGGTCGGCGGCACGCTCTTCATCACGCTGTACAGCGGCAGGATCATGAAGGGCAGCAGGATGTGCGTCATCGCGATGACCACGCCCAGCCGGTTGAACAGCAGCGGCAGCGGCTCGTCGACCAGGCCCAGGCCCATCAGGCTGCGGTTCACCAGCCCTTGCGATTGCAGCAGCACGATCCAGGCGGCCACGCGCACCAGGATCGAGGTCCAGAACGGCACAAGCACCAGGATCATCAGCACGTTGGCCTGGCGCACCGGCAGCGTCGACAGCCACCACGCGAGCGGGTAGCCGAGCAGCAGGCAGCACAGCGTGACGACCGCGCTGATCGCGAAGGTGCGACCGAGGATGCGCGCGAAGGCGCGCTGGTCCTCGGGCATGCGCTCGACCTGGCCGGCGGCATCGCGCCGCAGGTCGACGGCGGCCAGCAGGTAGTCGGGCGTCCAGCGCGAGCCGTTCTTCGCGATCGCCTGCCAGTAGCGCGGCTCGGACCAGCGCTCGTCGAGCGCCAGCAGTTTCGCCTTGACCTGCGTGGGGTCGGCGGCGCCTTCCAGCGGCAAGGCGCGGTAGGTGCCCATCAGCAGCGAGCGGGCGCCTGCCGCGTCGCTGTTGAGCCGCCGGGCCACGGCCCCGGCGTCCGAGCTGTCGGGCAGGGTGCCGAGGTCGGCGACCAGCGCCGCGAAGGCCTCGGGCGCCGGCACCGACTGGCGATCCCACGCACCCAGGGCGGCCACGGTGCGTGGCAGCGCGGTCGCGACCTCCGGGTTCTCGACCGCGCGCTTGAGCAGCGCGGCGATCGGCACCAGGAAGGTCAGCAGCAGGAAGACCAGCAGCGGCAGCGTCAGCGAGAACGCCCGCAGCTTGCGCCTGCGATCGGCACGCGCGAGCTGGCGGCGCAGGGCGATCGTCATGGGGCCCTTACTGTGCCGCCCACGACGCGAAGCGCTTCTCGAGCTCCTCGCCCTGGTCGGCCCAGAACTTCAGGTTGAACTGCAGCGCGTCCTTCGAGTTCGCCGGCGAGGTCGGCAGGTTGCCCAGCACCTTGGCGTCCAGCTTGGCCAGCGCCTTGGTGTTGGTCGGGCCGTAGGCGATGTTCTTCGCGTACTCGGCCTGCGCGTCCGGGGTGCTGGCGAACGCGATGAACTTCAGCGCCGCTTCCTTGTTCGGCGTGCCCTTCGGGATCACCCAGTAATCCAGGTCGTAGATGCCGCCGGTCCAGGTGATCTTCAGGTTCTTGCCTTCGCGGTTGGCGGCATCGATGCGGCCGTTGTAGACCGTCGTCAGCGCCACGTCGCCCGCCACCAGGAACTGCGGCGGCTGCGCACCGGCCTCCCACCACTGGATGCTCGGCTTCAGCTCGGTCAGCTTCTTGAACGCGCGCTCGGCGCCGTCCTTGGTCGCCAGCACCTTGTACACGTCGGCCGACTTGACGCCGTCGGCCATCAGCGCGAACTCGAGGTTGTAGCGCGCGCCCTTGCGCATGCCGCGCTTGCCGGGGAATTTCTTCAGGTCCCAGAAATCGGCCCAGGTGGCCGGCGTGCCCTTCAGCTTGTCGCCGTTGTAGGCCATCACCGTCGACCAGACGAAGATGCCGATGCCGCAGTCGCTGACGGCCGCCGGCAGCAGGTCGGCCTTGCCGCCCAGCTTGCTGTAGTCGAGCTTCTCGAACAGGCCTTCGTCGCAGCCGCGCGCCACGTCGGGCGACTCGACCTCGACCACGTCCCAGGTCACCTTCTTCGTCTCGACCATGGCCTTGATCTTGGCCTGCTCGCCGTTGTACTCCACCGGCACGACCTTGGTGCCGGTCTTCTCGAACGGCTCGTAGTAGGCCTTCTTCTGCGCGTTGGCGTTCGCGCCGCCGAAGTTGACGACGGTGATCTGCTGCGCGAGGGCCGGCAGCGAAAAGCCGGCGACCAGCGCGATGCTCAGGATGCTCTTCTTCATGACGTGGGTCCTTCGTGGGGTGCTTGGGGGTGGGGAATCAGACGAGGTAGATCCGGGTGTGCTCCGGCGGCAGTTCCAGCCAGACGGCGTCGCCGGCCTGCGGCGCGAGGCCGCCCGACAGCGGCAGCTTCACGGTGGCGGCCGCCTGGCCGTCGCCGAGCGTGCACAGCAGCCGCAGGTGGTCGCCGAAGTAGATGACGCTGGCCACGCGGGCCTGCAGCAGGTTGCCGCGCCCGGCCGGCGCCTGCGCGTGCAGCAGGATGCGCTCGGGCCGGATGCAGGCCTCGACCGCCGCGCCGGCCGCCGCGCCGTTGACGTTGACGCCCGTCAGCACGCGCCCGTCGGCCAGCGCCATGCCGCAGCGGTCGTCGCCGGCATCGGCGTGGGTCGCGCGCAGCGTGCCCTTGACGACCGTGCTGTCGCCGATGAACCCGGCGACGAAGCGGTTGGCCGGCGCCTCGTACATCGCCTCCACCGGGGCCAGCATCTGCACCGCGCCGTCGTTGAAGACGGCGACGCGGTCGCTCATCGTCAGCGCCTCGCCCTGGTCGTGGGTCACGTAGACGAAGGTGACGCCGAGCTGGCGGTGCAACTCCTTCAGCTCGATCTGCATGTGCTCGCGCAGCTGCTTGTCGAGCGCGCCCAGCGGCTCGTCCATCAGCACCAGCTGCGGCTCGAACACCAGCGCGCGCGCCAGCGCGACGCGCTGCTGCTGGCCGCCCGACAGCCGGGCCGGCGCGCGGTCGGCCAGGCCGTTCAGCCGCACCATGTCGAGCGCCTTCGCGACGCGCCGTGCCTGCTCGTCGCGCGACACGCCGCGCACCGTCAGCGGGTAGGCCACGTTCTGCCCGACCGTCAGGTGCGGGAACAGCGCGTAGTTCTGGAACACCATGCCGAAGTGCCGCTTGTGCGGCGGCGTGCGCGTGATCGGCTTGCCGTCCAGCAGGATGTCGCCGGCGGTCGGCGATTCGAAGCCGGCCAGCATCATCAGCGTCGTCGTCTTGCCCGAGCCCGACGGCCCGAGCAGCGTCAGGAACTCGCCGCGGCGGATGTCCAGGTCGAGCTGGCGCACCACCAGGTGGCTGCCGTCATAGGTCTTCTGCACGCCGCGGAAGCGCACCAGCGGCTCGGCCGTTGCCGCGACCGCGGCAGGGACGGGGGAGGGCTCGGACAACACGGGCATGCGCACCTCGTTCAACGCAGAGCGGCGAAACTGTCGGCCAGCAGCTGCAGGCCTTCGTCGACCAGCGTGTCCTCGGCCGTCAGCGGCACCAGCACGCGGATCACGTTGCCATGCGTGCCGCAAGACAGCAGTATGAGCCCGCGCCGGGCCGCCTCGGCCACCACCTGCCGCGTCAGCTCGGCCGCCGGCCTGGCCAGGTCGCCGCCGTCGAACAACTCGATCGCCACCATGGCGCCCAGCCCGCGCACGTCGCGCACCTGCGGCACCTCGCGCGCGATGCGCGTCAACCCGGCCACCAGGCGAACGCCCAGCTGCCGGCTGCGCTCGAGCAGCTGCTCGTCGTCGAACACCTTCAGCACCGCCAGCGCCGCGGCGCAGCCGATCGGCGAGCCGGCATAGGTGCCGCCCAGCCCGCCGGGGCCGGGCGCGTCCATCACGTCGGCGCGGCCGACCACGCCGGCGATCGGAAAGCCGCCGGCCATCGACTTGGCGGTGGTGATCAGGTCCGGCGCCACCGGCCACTGCGCGCTCGCGAACCAGGTGCCGGTGCGTCCGGCGCCGGTCTGCACCTCGTCGGCGATCAGCAGGATGCCGTGGCGCTCGGCCAGCGCCTTCAGCCGGGCGATGAACGCGTGCGGTGCGACGTGGAAGCCGCCTTCGCCCTGCACCGGCTCGACGATGAAGGCGGCCACCCGCTCGGGCTCGATGTCGTTCTTGAAGATCGTCTCGATCGACCGCAGCGCGTCGTCGACGCTGATGCCGTGCAGCGCATTCGGGAACAGCGCGTGGAAGGTCTCGCCCGGGAACGGCCCGAAGCCGGTCTTGTAGGGCGCGACCTTGCCGGTCAGGCCGAGCGTCAGCATGGTGCGGCCGTGGTAGCCGCCGGTGAAGGCGATGACCCCCGGGCGGCGGGTGAACGAGCGCGCGATCTTGACGGCGTTCTCGACCGCCTCGGCGCCGGTGGTCAGGAACAGCGATTTCTTCTCGAACGCACCGGGTGCCAGCGCGTTCAGCCGCTCGGCCAGCTCGACGTAGGGCTCGTAGGCCAGCACCTGGAAGCAGGTGTGCGTGTACTGGTCGAGCTGCGCCTTGACGGCGGCGATCACGTCCGGGTGGCAGTGGCCGGTGTTCAGCACCGCGATGCCGCCGGCGAAGTCGATGTAGCGCCGGCCTTCGACGTCCCAGACCTCGGCATTGCGGCCGCGGCTGACGAAGATGGGGTGCGCCTGCCCGACGCCGCGGGCGATCGCGGCCTGGCGGCGGGCCATCAGGGCGGCATTGGTCAGGTGGGCTTCGCGTTGCATGGCTTCACTCGGGTTGGCGGAAAATGCGATCGGCGGACTGTAGGCATCGCGAACGCGGGCCGCCATGTACAGACGGCGCGGCGATTCGGTGTACTGTGCAGGGCCGGGTGCCTGTACATGCAAGCCCCTATACGGTGCGCCACGCACGATGAAGTAACGCCTAGCTGCCACCGATGTTCACGCTGAACCCGAACTCCCCGATGCCGCTGGTCGGCCAGATCGTCGACGGCTTTCGCCGCCTGATTGCGGACCAGTCGCTCAAGCCCGGTGCCAAGCTGCCGTCGATCCGGGGCTTCGCGGCGTCGCACGGCGTCAGCGTGTTCACCGTGGTCGAGGCCTACGACCGGCTGGTGGCGCAGGGCTGGCTGACCTCGCGGGCCAACGCCGGCTTCTTCGTCAAGCGCCGCGCCACCGATGTGCCGGCGGCGATCCCGGTGCCCAGGCCGGTGGCCGACCTGCGCTTCAATGCGCAGTGGTACCTGAAGCAGATCTTCGAGAACCGCAACCTGCCGCTGAAGCCCGGCTGCGGCTGGCTGCCGCACGACTGGCTGTTCGAGGACGGCGTGCGGCGCAGCTTGCGCCAGATGGCGGCCGATGGCGCCGAACTGGGCGGCTACGGGCTGCCGCACGGCCACATGGCGCTGCGCATCCTGGTGGCCGAATCGCTGGCCGAGCACCAGATCGCGGTCGGCGCCGAGCAGGTGCTGCTGACCCAGGGCTCCAGCCAGGCACTCGACCTGGTGGCGCGCCGCCTGTTGAAGCCGGGCGATCCGGTGCTGGTGGACGATCCCGGCTACCCCAACCTGATGTTCATGCTGCGCTTCCTGGGGGCGCGGCTGATCGGCGTGCCGCGCACGCCGGCCGGCTACGACCTGCAGGCGCTGGAGGCGCTGCTGGCCGAGCACCGGCCGAAGGTCTTCTTCACGCAGCCGCGGCTGCAAAGCCCGACCGGCTCGGTGACGCCGCTGGCGCAGGCCTACCGGCTGCTGCAGCTGGCCGAGGCGAACGACCTGACCCTGGTCGAGAACGACATCTGCGCCGACATGGACCCGGAACTGCGGCCGTCGCTCGCCAGCCTCGACCAGCTGCGCCGCGTGGTCTACGTCGGCAGTTTCTCGAAGACGATCTCGCCGAACATCCGGGTCGGCTACGTCGTCGCGCGGCCCGACCTGCTGGACGAGCTGGCGCAGCTGAAGATGGTATCGGGCCTGACCTCGTCGGACATCACCGAGCGGCTGGCTTTCGGTGCGCTGACCGAAGGGCGCTGGCGCAAGCACCTGAAGTCGGTGCGCGACCGGCTGGCGGATGCGCACGGCCGGGTCGCGCAGCGGCTCACCGGGCTGGGGTTCGAACTGTTCGGCGAGCCGAAGGCGGGCATGTACCTGTGGGCGCGCCACCCCGACCTGCCCGACGGCGCCGAGCTGTCGCAGCAGGCGGTGGGAGACGGCATCATGCTCGGGCCGGGGCAGCTGTTCCTGGTCGAGCCGCGGCCCACCGGCTGGCTGCGCTTCAACGTGGCCTTCAGTGACGACGAGCGCTTGTATCGCTTCCTCGCGGCGCAGATCCGGCTGCAGGAAGCTGCATAGGTGCCCCTCCTTGCAGAGCTTGCGCAGTTTTGCGCGCGCAAAGGCGCGGGCGGGGGGTGTGGGGCTCGCCGGCCGGTGCGGTCATCGCCCCTGGCGGGGCGATGACTCCCCTGCGCTGCGCAGTTTGAAGGCCCGTCGCCGAAACTCCCTCCACTCACTTCGTTCGTTGTGGTCAAACAGTCGGCGACAGTCAGTGCACGAAGCGCGCTGGCGCGCGCGGGCCATCAAACTGCACAGCTCCGGCGCACCGTCCTGATTGGCGCTCCCCACACCCCCCGCCCGCGCCTTTGCCGAACCGGTGGCTMGATGCGTGCCAAGAACAAACCCGGGTGACACCCGGGCATCAACCTTCACTTGTTCGCTTGTCACCTCACCCAAAGAGCGGTGGTGCCCAAAGGCGCGTGCGGGGAGGCTGTGGAGCGCCAATAGGGACGGGGCGCCGGAGCTGGCTGATTTCATGGCCCGCGTGCGCAGCACGCTTCGTGAACTGACTGTCGCCCACTGTTTGACCACAACGAGCGAAGCGAGTGGCGGGAGTTTGGGCGACGGGCCATGAAATCAGTCAGTGGAGGGGAGTCATCGCCCCCCAGGGGCGATGACCGCACCGGCCGGCGAGCCACAGCCTCCCCGCACGCGCCTTTGCCGCGCACGCTACGACCGAACGGTCCTTTCCTATAATCGACGGTTCCGCCGAGACTGCCCATAGAAAGAACCGGATGAAAGCCTCCGAGATCCGCACCACCTTCCTGAAATTCTTCGAATCGAAGGGGCACACGGTGGTCGCCTCCAGCCCGCTGGTGCCGGCCAACGACCCGACGCTGATGTTCACCAACTCGGGCATGGTGCAGTTCAAGGACGTGTTCCTCGGCAGCGACAAGCGCCCCTACGTGCGCGCCGCCTCCGTCCAGGCGTGCCTGCGCGCCGGCGGCAAGCACAACGACCTCGAGAACGTCGGCTACACCGCGCGCCACCACACCTTCTTCGAGATGCTGGGCAACTGGAGCTTCGGCGACTACTTCAAGCACGACGCGCTCACCTGGGCCTGGGAGCTGCTCACCCAGGTCTACAAGCTGCCGGCCGACAAGCTGTGGGCCACCGTCTACATCGACGACGACGAGGCCTACGACATCTGGACCAAGGTGATCGGCCTGCCGCCCGAGCGCGTGGTGCGCATCGGCGACAACAAAGGCGCGAAGTACGCCTCCGACAACTTCTGGATGATGGCCGACACCGGCCCCTGCGGCCCCTGCTCGGAGATCTTCTACGACCACGGCCCCGGCATCGCCGGCGGCCCGCCCGGCTCGCCCGATGCCGATGGCGACCGCTACATCGAGATCTGGAACAACGTGTTCATGCAGTTCGACATGCAGCCCGACGGCAGCATCAAGAAGCTGCCGGCCCCCTGCGTCGACACCGGCATGGGCCTGGAGCGCCTGGCCGCGATCCTGCAGCACGTGCACAGCAACTACGAGATCGACCTGTTCGACCGCCTGATCCGCGCCGCGTCCCGCGAGACCGGCGAGAAGGACCTGTCGAACAAGAGCCTGCGCGTGATCGCCGACCACATCCGCGCGACCGCCTTCCTGGTCAGCGACGGCGTGATCCCGAGCAACGAGGGCCGCGGCTACGTGCAGCGCCGCATCATCCGCCGCGGCATCCGCCACGGCTACAAGCTCGGCCAGAAGAAGCCGTTCTTCCACAAGCTGGTGGCCGACCTGGTCAGCGAGATGGGCGCGGCCTACCCGAAGCTCGCCGCCGACCAGCAGCACATCACCGACACGCTGAAGGCCGAGGAAGTGCGCTTCTTCGAGACGCTGGCCAACGGCATGGAGATCCTCGACGCGGCGCTGGCCGGCGGCCAGAAGACGCTGCCGGGCGATGTCGCCTTCAAGCTGCACGACACCTACGGCTTTCCGCTCGACCTGACGCAGGACGTCTGCCGCGAGCGCGGCGTGGAGGTCGACGAGGTCGGCTTCGGTGCGGCGATGGAGCAGCAGAAGGCGGCCGGCCGCGCGGCGGGCAAGTTCAAGATGGCGCGCGCGGTCGAGTACACCGGCGCCGGCCATGCATTCACCGGCTACGAGCACCTCGAAGAGAAGGCGGTCGTCGCTGCGCTCTATCAAGAAGGCAGCCCGGTGCAGCAGCTGCTCGAAGGCCAGACCGGCATCGTCGTGCTGAGCGTGACGCCGTTCTACGCCGAGAGCGGCGGCCAGGTCGGCGACCAGGGCTCGCTGAGTGCCGAGGGCACGCTGTTCGGCGTGCAGGACACCCAGAAGATCAAGGCCGACGTGTTCGGCCACCACGGCGTGATGAGCCAGGGCAAGCTGTCGGTGGGCGACACCGTCACCGCCCGCGTCGACGGCGACCTGCGCGCCGCCACCGTGCGCAACCACAGCGCCACCCACCTGATGCACAAGGCGCTGCGCGAGGTGCTGGGCACGCACGTGCAGCAGAAGGGCTCGCTGGTCGATGCCGAGAAGACGCGCTTCGACTTCGCGCACAACGCCCCCGTCACGCCGCAGCAGATCGCCGAGATCGAGCGCCGCGTCAATGCCGAGATCCTCGCCAACGCGGCCACCCAGGCGCGCGTGATGGACATCGAATCGGCCCAGAAGACCGGCGCGATGATGCTGTTCGGCGAGAAGTACGGCGAGACCGTGCGCGTGCTCGACATCGGCAGCAGCCGCGAGCTGTGCGGCGGCACGCACGTGCACCGCACCGGTGACATCGGCCTCTTCAAGGTGGTGGCCGAGAGCGGCGTGGCGGCCGGCGTGCGCCGCATCGAGGCGGTGACCGGCGCGAACGCGCTGACCTACCTGCAGGCGCTCGAAGGCACGGTGCACCAGCTGGCCGCGACGCTGAAGGCCGCGCCCACCGAGGTGCCGCAGCGCCTGGCGCAGGTGCTGGAGCAGGTGCGCGCGCTGGAGAAGGAGCTCGGCACCGTGAAGGGCAAGCTCGCGTCGTCGCAGGGCGATGAACTGGTCGGCCAGGCGGTCGACGTGAAGGGCCTGAAGGTGCTGGCCGCGCGCCTGGAAGGCGCCGACGCGAAGACGCTGCGCGAGACGCTGGGCAAGCTGAAGGACAAGCTGAAGACCGCGGTCATCGTGCTGGCGGCGGTCGACGGCGACAAGGTGCAGCTGGCCGCCGGCGTCACCGCCGACAGCGTCGGCAAGCTCAAGGCCGGCGAGCTGGTCAACTTCGTCGCGCAGCAGGTCGGCGGCAAGGGCGGCGGCAAGGCCGACATGGCGATGGCCGGCGGCACCGACGCGTCGCAGCTGCCGCAGGCGCTGGCCTCGGTGCAGGGCTGGGTCGCCGGCAAGCTGTAGGCATGTGGCAGGTGCGGTTGTGCCGTCGTGAAGACGAGGCGGCGCTGATCGCGCTGTGGCAGGCGTGCGGGCTGACGCGGCCGTGGAACGACCCGGCCAAGGACATCGCCCGCAAGTTCGCCGAGCAGCCCGAGCTGTTCGCCGTGGCCGAGAGCGATGGTGAACTGGTCGGCAGCGTGATGGCCGGCTACGAGGGCCACCGCGGCTGGATCAACTACCTGGCCGTCACGCCCCAGCTGCAGCGCGGCGGCCTCGGCCGCGCGCTGATGGACTGGGCCGAGCTGAAGCTGCGCGAGCGCGGCTGCCCGAAGATCAACCTGCAGATCCGCCGTGGCAACACCGCGGTGATCGCGTTCTACGAGAGCCTCGGGTTCGCGGAAGATGACGCGATGAGCATGGGCAAGCGCCTGGAGCGCGACGACTGACGGCGGCGATCGGCGGGACCGACAGGGACATTTGACCTTCGGACAGACCCTGTTGCAGCGGACCGCCGCACGACCGATAAGGAAGAGGSCGATGCGCGATGTGCGCAGGCCATCCTTGTCAGGAGGTGCGTCATGTCCCATCCGAGCCTGCCCGGCCCGGCCCGCTGCGGCCGAGGCGTTCTGAGGGCATTGGCGGCGGCCCTCGTGCTGTGCGCCGGCAGCATGGCGTGGGGCCAGTCGCCGAAACCGGGCCTGTCGCAGGGCCAGGCCGTGGCCGAGGCGAAGGCGGTGGTCGACCTCGCCATCCGCTGTGGCAGCGAGCCGCGTGTCGACGCCGGACCGCCCGCCGTGCCCGGCAAGACGATCGCGCTGGTGATCGAGGACCTGCGCAACGGCGGCGTGCTGGCCGCCTCGCTCGGCCTGCGCGAGGCGGCCGCGGTGATCGGCTGGAACGTCAAGGTCTTCGACCTCGGTGGCATCGTCGCCAAGCGCGACAAGGTGATGCAGGACGTGATGGCCTTCGGCCCCGACGGCATCGCGCTGATGGGCGGGCTCACGCTCGAAGGCTCGGCGACCAAGGGCTACGGCCCGTACGACCTGACGCCGTTCGAGCGGCGCGGCATCGTGCTCGTCAGCTGGCATGCCAACCCGTGGCCCGGCCCGATCGCCGGCACGCCGGTGCGCACCAACGTGACCAGCGATCCGCTGCTGGTGGCCCGCATGGCCGCCTCGAAGGCGATCCTGGAGTCCGGTGGCCGGGCCGGCGTCGTGATCTTCACCGACTCGAAGCTGCAGATGGCGATGACCAAGTCGAATGCGATGGCCGAGGTGATCCGCGCCTGCAAGGAGTGCCAGGTGCTCGAGATGATGGACATCGGCATGGAGGAGACCGGGGCCCGCATGGCCGGCGTCACCGCCGAGCTGCTGAAGCGCCACGGCAGGCGCTGGACGCATGCGCTGGCGCCCAACGACATCTACTTCGACCACATGGTGCCGACGCTGATCACCGCGCAGCAGGGGGCCGATGGCGTGCGGCTGATCTCCGGCGGCGACGGCAGTTCGTCGGCCTTCCTGCGCATCGCGGCGAAATCCTTCCAGACCGCGACGGCCGCCGATCCGCTGAACCAGCAGGGCTGGCAGACGATCGACGAACTGAACCGCCTGTTCGCGCGCGCGGCGACGAGCGGCTTCGTCGGGCCGCCGCGGCTCGTCACTGCCGACAACATCGCCTGCGGCGGGCAACGGCCGCTCTACGACCCGGACAACGGCTACCGCGACGCCTACCGGCGGATCTGGAAGCGCTGAGCACGGCGGCCCGCCCGCCCGTGACCGTGAAGCTGCGCCGCCTGCTGCCCCATTCGCTGCGCCGGCAGTTCGCGCTGGCGCTGGCCGGGCTGGCGCTGATCTTCGTGTCGGGCGGCGGCATCGCGCTCTATTCGGTGCGCGAGCTCGCGCTCGCGTCGCGGCAGCTGGCCGAGACGCGTCTGCTGCGCGTGCGCCTCGCGCAGGACCTGGTGGCCGAGACGGCGACCATCGCGCTCGACGCCTCGCAGCTGATCACCGCCAGCTCGGCCGCCGAACTGCACCGCCTCTACGCGCAGATGACCCAGCACCTGCAGAAGTTCGACGCGGTGGTGACCGAGATCAGCACCACCAGCGGCGACCTGGTCGTGCTCGACCTGCACCAGGCCGGCCAGGTGCTGCGCAACTCGGCCCACGTGGCGACGCAGCTGCGCGAGGATTCGCTGGGCACCGAGCTGCGCTTCATGGCGCGGATGAACGACCGGATCGGCCGCCTCGAGGCGCAGTACGGCCGCGACCGGCTGCCGCTGGTCTCGCTGCTGTACCAGCTGCGCAGCGCGACGCAGCTCGACGAGCTGGAGGCGCTGCACCACCGCATGCCGGCGTTGCAGCCGGAGGTGGCCGCCGACGTGCGCGAGCTGCTCGCGATGCGCCGCAGGCTGATCGAGCAGCAGCGCGTGATCACCGGCCTGCGCGACGAGATGGGCCGCCAGTCGCAGGCGATGGGCGCGGCGGCGGGCACCTGGTCGACGGCCTCGGCCGATGCCTACCGCGAGGCGGTGCAGCAGGTGGTCGATGCGTCCGAGCGCCACCAGCGCTGGATCTTCGCGCTGTTCATCGGCAGCATGCTGGCCGCCATCGCGGTGGCGCGGGTGTTCCTCGGGCAGCACGTGATCGGGCGCCTGCAGGAGGTGAGCCGCCACCTGCGCAGCGACGCTGCCGAGGCGGGCCCGGCGAACCAGCCGGTGGCCGTGCCGGTGCAGGGCGAGGACGAGATCGGCGGCATGGCGCGCGCGGTCGAGCGTTTCCTGGAGGACCGGCGGCAGCTGGCGCGCACCCGCGCCTCGCTCGAGATCGAGCAGCAGCGGCTGGCGACGATCATCGACCACACCGCCGACGGCATCCTCGTCGTGCGCGGCGACCGCGTGCTGCAGCTCAACCCGGCCGGCGAGCGCATGTTCGGGTGGACGGCGGCGCAGCTGGACGGGCTGACGGTCGGCGAGCTGCTGTCGGATTTCGACCCGCCGCTCGAGGTGGAGCAGGCCGTGCCGCGCAGCGCGATCGGGCAGCGCCGCGACGAGCGGCTCTTTCCGGCCGAGGTGTCGGTGAGCCGGATGGCCGTGCACGACGACGGCGGCGCGCTGCGCGTGCTGGTGGTGCGCGACGCGACGCTGCGGCGCGCCGCCGAGCAGCAGCTCACCGCGGCCCGCGATGCCGCCATCGCGGCGCGGCGCGCGCAGAGCATGTTCCTCGCCAACATGAGCCACGAGCTGCGCACGCCGCTGAACGGCATCCTCGGCTACACGCAGATCCTGCGGCTGGACGACACGCTCGACGAGCAGCAGGCGGCCGGCCTGAAGACCATCCAGAGCAGCGGCGAGCACCTGCTGATGCTGATCAACGACATCCTCGACATCGCGAAGATCGAGGCCGGCAAGCTCGACCTCATCGAGGCGCCGATCCACCTGGCCAGCTTCCTCGGCATGATCGGCGACCTGGGCTGCGCCAGGTGCTGCTGAACCTGCTCGGCAACGCGGTCAAGTTCAGCGACCGCGGGCAGGTGCAGCTGGTCGTCCACCTGCTGGAGGTCGAGCCGGGCCGGGCGCAACTGCGCTTCGAGGTCTGCGATTCGGGCATCGGCATGGACGCCGCTCAGATGCAGCGGCTCTTCCACCCGTTCGCGCAGGTGCACGATGCGACGCGCCGCGTGGCCGGCAGCGGCCTCGGGCTGTCGATCAGCCGGCAGCTGGTGCGGCTGATGGGCGGCGACATCCTGGTGCGCAGCGTGCCCGAGCAGGGCAGCGTGTTCTGGTTCGAACTGGCGCTGCCGGTGCTGGAGACGGGGGCGGGCACCGCGCGGGTCGAACGCACGGCGGTCGGCTATGCCGGTGCGCCGCGCAGCGTGCTGATCGTCGACGACATCGCCGAGAACCGCGAGATGCTGGCCTGGCTGCTGCGCCTGCTCGGCTTCCAGATCGACGAGGCCGACAACGGCCAGGCGGCGGTCGTGCGGGCGCAGGCGAAGAAGCCGGACCTGATCCTGATGGACATGATGATGCCGGTGATGGACGGGCTGCAGGCGACGCGGCGCATCCGCGAGGACGCGGGGCTGAAGGCCGTGCCGATCATCGCGATCTCGGCCAGCGTGTCGGCCGAGGACCGGCAGAAGTGGGTCGCTTCGGGCGGCAACGGCTTCGAGGCCAAGCCGGTGCGCCGCGAGAGCCTGCTGCGCCAGATCGGCGAGCTGCTGGAGCTGACCTGGATCTACCGCGAGGACGACGACACGGCGGGGTCGACTCCGGCGCCCGGCGAACCGCTGGCGCCGGAGTCGATCCCGGATGCGCAGGAGCTGCAGGAACTGCACCGGCTGACGCTGGCCGGCAACATGGCGGCGATCTGCGACGAAGCGCAGCGGCTGGCGCAGGCCGATGCGCGCTACCGGCCGTTCGCCGAGCGGGTGCGGCGCCTCGCGAACGACTACCAGGTGCGGGCACTGGGTGCGCTGGTGAAGGAGAGCATGGGGCCCAAGTGAAGGTCGATCCCCGGGTTGGCACCCGGGCTACGAGTCTTGTAGCCCGGATGCCAATCCGGGACGCTCGCACGGAACTCAGGCCAGCGCGACCTCGCTGACCTCGGCGACCGCCAGCGCCGCGATGCCGGCCTGCGCGACCAGCCCGTCGACGTCCATCAGGATCAGCATGCGCTGGTGGCTGCTGACCAGTCGCTCCTGCTGGCCGCCCGGCCGCGCGAGCGATTGCACGCGGGCGCTGGCGACCTCGAACACCGGCCCGAGCGCGTCCACCCGCATCGCGAAGCGCTGCCCGCCCGACCCCTGGGCCACCACCAGCGGCGCCTGCGGATCGGTCGCCGGGCCGGTGCCGCGCAGCACGCCCAGGTCGACCACCGGCAGCAGCCGGCCTTCGAACTCCAGCATGCCCGGCAGATGCGCCGGCGCATTCGGCAGCGCGGCGATGCGCGGTTGCTGCAAGGCCTGCAGCGCGGTCGCCGACGGCACACCCAGCCACTGGCCGCCGCACAGGAAGCTGGCGATCGACACCACCGGCTCCTTGCCGCGCGGCGGCGTGGCGGCGTTGTCGAACACCACCGGCGCGGCCGGCGCCTGCGCCTGCACTGCGCCCAGCTTCAGCAGCGCCACCGACAGCAGGTCGCCCGGGCCGATGCTGCCGCCGGCGTGGTACTCGCGGTAGCCGCCCGAGACGCTGCAGCCGGCACTGCAGGCGATGCCGTCGAGGTGGATCACGGCGCTGGCCGACGCGCCCCGCGCGAGCGAGCGCCAATCGGTGAGCACCGCCCAGTCGCTGCCGACCGGCCAGCGCGCCGGATCGCTGCTCGCGACCACCGCGCCGGCACGCGTCAGCAGCAGCGCCGCCGCGCCGTGCGAGGGCTCGCCCTGCGCATCGAGCGGCAGCGCATCGCGCAGCATCGCGGCGAACTGCGGCGCGCCGTCGAAGACGATCGCGATGCCGCCCACCACCGCTGCGGTGCCGTCGTTCGCTCCGTTGTGGGCCCGCAGCGCCGCGCCGTGCACGAAGGTCGGCCGCCCGCCATACAGATCGCTCGCCGCATGCGCCGATTCGACATGCTGCTGCGGATCGCGCAGCGCCAGCGTCTCGCGCACCCACGGCGCGTCGAGCACGCTGCCGCAACGCGACTGCTCGGCCGGGTCCGACACCGCGACGATGCGCCCGTCGGTGTCGAACAGCACCAGCAGCGCGTACACCGTGTAGAGCCCGTTGATGCGCTGCAGCACCGCGGCGGCACGCTGGGCGTCGCGTTCACCCGCCGGCTGCGACAGCACGCCGCGCAGCACGCCGTCGAGCGCCCACCAGCGGCAGTCGTTCGCGCGCTCGTAGAGGTTGCGGTCGACGATGTCGATCGCGAGCCGCGCATGGTGGCGCGCCTCGTCGAACACCGCGTTCAGCGTCGAGCGATGCAGGTTCGAGATCGCCTGCTCGAACACCTGGCGGATGCGCTCGCCGGTCTGGCCGACCTCGCGCAGCAGCGTTGCGGCGAAGGCGTTCGAGGTGCCTTCGCCGGCCGGCCGCAGGCGGCCGTTCCACAGCACGCGCGAGAGGTCGCGCTGGATGTGGCGGGCCTGCGCGGGGATGGTGCGCAGCGCCTCGCCGAACAGCTCGCGGGTGTCGAGGCGGGCGAGCAGGTCGTCGTCGGCCGTGGTGTCATGCAGGCCCTCCTGCAGCTCGGCGGTGTCGAAGGCCTGGTCCACCGGCACCAGCGCACGTGCCGACCAGCCGGGGCCGCTGTAGCCTTCGTAGCCGCTCGCGGCGGCATGCACCATCAGGTACTCGCGTCCGGCGAAGCGGGTGAGCGGGTGGGCTGCCGTGGAGGTCGCCGGCGGCAGCGGCGCGCCGACCGGCACCTGCCACGGGTCGGACGAGGCCAGCACCGCATCGGCGCCATCGGTCAGCACGATCACGCTGCGGTCGCGCGGCTCCAGCAGCTGCGCGAAGATCGCGCGCATCTCGTCGTCGAAGCGGAACGACAGGCACAGCACGCCCTCGATGCGCTCGTCGACGCGGATCGCCGCCGCGTACAGCAGCGCGCGCCGGCCGCCCATCAGCGCGGACGGGCCGAAGTGCTCGACATACGGGCCGCCCTGCAGCGCCTGCGCGAGCCAGGGCTCGCAGCTGCCGGGGCGGACCTCGATCGAATCGTCGAGCCGTGCCAGCACGCGGCCGTCCGGTGCCAGCGCGATCACGTCGTCATACACGGTGTACTTGGCCGCGTACTCGGCGAAGCGGGCCTGCAGCGCGCGCAGTGCGGCGGCGTCGACCCCGTCGGCGCCCAGGCTCGCACGCAGCACCTCGCGCAACTGCGAATCGGTGCTCAGGAAGCCGATGTCGGCGGTGCGCTCGAACAGGTTGCGCACCAGGATGTCGATCGCCACCTGCGCCTGGCTGCGCATGCGCTGCGCGACGTTGGCGAGCAGCGTGCGGCCGAGGCTGTCGAGCAGGTCTTCCGACAGCGACTGGAAGGCCGCGCGCGTCGCGCCGATGTCGGGCAGCGTGCCGCTCATCTGGCCGAGCATCGACAGGCTGTCCCACACCCCTTGCAGCCGCAGCAGCGACTCGCGGTATTCGTCCACCGCGGGCATGCGCGACACCAGCGGGGCCACTTCGGGCGAGAAAGGCATCCCGCGGCGCCAGATCTTTTTCATTGTTCGTCCTGAGGATTCAAGTGGGTTCGTGAGACATCCACCCCGCTCGCAGGCCTCAGCCGATGCAGACGCTCTCAAGATTGAGAATCGGCCGATCCGAGGCCAGGTACACCTGGACTTTCGTGAAACGGATCACGCTTGCGCATCACGCGACAGGAACGGGTCCGATGCGGCCCGGGCGGGCTGCTTCGGCGTCAGCCTCGCGTCAGGCTCGGGCTCGCCTGGAACCGTTTTCGCAAGTGTGCGAATCGGTCCGCCGCCCGTTCTCGTTTTTGAGGCGACAGGCGTGACTGAGAGTTCATGAGCTTGTTTTTTCGTGCGATGACGAGACTGAGCTGCATCGGGTCCTGCATCGGACCTTGCACCCAAAGGAGAGATCGCCATGCAGATTCAAGTCCTCACCGTCCTGGCCCGCCACGAACATGTCCAGGCCCTGATGTCGCCGGTGCTCGAAGGCCGCGTCCAGGAAGCCGTCTCGAAGGCCGAAGAGCTGCTGGGCGACCGCCCGGCTCACCTGGGCGACGACATGCTGAGCGAGCTGGCCCAGCTGTGCGGCGACCTGATGCTGTCGCTGGACCGCGCCGAAGAGGCCGAGGAAACCTACCGGCTGGCCGTCAAGCTGGCCGGCGGCGCGCAGCGCGGCACGGTGCGCGTGGTGTCGTGCCGCGGCACCGGTTTCCTGAGCCTGTACCAGCACCGCTACGGCACGGCCGCGGCCTGCTTCGGCCGCATGGCCGTCGACGAGGCCGCGACGCCGGCGCAGAAGGTGGAGGCGATGTGCGCGATGGCGATGGCCCGCCACGGCCTCGGCCAGAAGGAGCGCGCGATGCAGGCGCTCGACGAGGCGAGCGAGATCGCCCGCGACGACGATTCGGCCCAGCTCGCGATGATGGTGAGCCTGGTGCGCGTCGAGCTGCTCGCGCAAAGCGAGATCCGCGCCCACGACGACCTGCGCGACCACGTGTTCTGGCAATCGCCGATGGTCGACCGCATGCCGGCCTCGGCCCAGCTGCAGCCGGTGTCGGCGATCGACCAGTGCATGAGCGCCTACGGCCGCTTCGCGCTGGTGGCGCGCCGGCTGCGCCAGCTGCGCGACCTGGTGATGGCCGGCGGCGGCGATGCCCGCGCGCAGGCCGCGCTGCCGGAGCACATCGCCGGGCTGCGCACGCTGGGCTTGGCGACGCTCGAGCGCCAGGCGCGCCTGGACACCGCGCTGGTCGCGATCACGCAACGCCAGGCCGAGCTGGCCCGCGCCACGCTCGAGCCGCTGCAATCGCGCGAGGCCGAGATGGGTGGCCGCCAGCGCTGGCGCATGGAGCTGTCGTACTGCCTGGCCAAGGTGTGCGCGCTGTCGGGCCGGGTCGACGAATCGATGCGCCACTACCAGCGCTATGCGTTGGAGTCGATGCAGTGCGTGCGCACCGAATCGGCGTTCGACGACCGTGCCGCGCGGCCGGGCACGGCGGCGCCGGTGGCGGTGAAGGACGACATCGAGATGCGGCTGCCGGCGAAGTACCGCCGTGCCTACCGCTACCTGCTGGAGCACCTGGACTGCGCCGAGCTGAGCGTGCGCGAGATCGCCGACGACATGGGCGTGACCGAGCGGGCGCTGCAGTGGGCCTTCAAGAACCACCTGGGCATGACGCCGGGCGAGGTGATGCAGCGCTGCCGCGTCGAGCGCATCCGCGCCGACCTGCTGCGCGACGACGCCCCGGGCCACAGCGTGATCGAGACCGCGGCGCGCTGGGGCATCCGCAACCGCTCGACGCTGGTCACCTCGTACCGCAAATACTTCCGCGAGACGCCGACCGAGACGCTGGCGCGCCGTGGCCGCGCGGACCACATGGCTGCGGCGTACTGAGCCCACCATGAGTTCGCATGGCTTGCGTGCGTCGATCGGCGCGCTGATGGCGGGCATGGCCTCGCACGCCGGCGCGGCCTTCGACTGCACCGATCCCTTCGGCAACCGCTACCAGAGCGCTCGGCTGATCGCCGAGGGTGGCGTGCAATGCGTGCCGGTGCTGCCGCCGGTGCAGGCCCTGAATCCACAGGCTCGGCCGCTCACACCGCAGGACGTGGCCTCGATCCTCGGGCTGTCCGATGCGGCGTTGGCCGCCGAGGTGCAGCGCCGCGGCGGCAGCCTGATGCTGTTGCCGCCGTCGGCGGTGGCGATCTCGGCGGGCGTGCCGTCGGCCGAGCGGATCACCGCGTACGACCCGATCATCGCGGCGGTGGCGCGCTCCTTCGGCACCGATGTGAACCTGCTGCGCGCGATCGTGCACGTGGAGTCGCGCTTCAATCCGAACGCGGTGTCGCCGAAGGGCGCGATCGGCCTGATGCAGGTGATGCCGGCGACCGCGTCGCGCATGGGCCTGGCCGATGCCGAGCGCAACCTGTTCGAGCCCGAGGCCAACCTGCGCACCGGCACGCGCTACCTGCGCCTGCTGCTGAACATGTTCGAGGGCCAGCCGGAACTGGCGGTCGCGGCATACAACGCCGGCGAGGGCGCGGTGATGAAGTACGGGCGGGAGATCCCGCCGTACCCGGAGACGCAGGCGTATGTGCAGAACGTGATGGCGATCTATCGGAGCCTCAGTCGCTGAACGACGCAGCGGGATCAACGCTTGCCGAGCAGCGCCGAGCGGCCGATCTTCTCGGGCTTGGCGGGCGCCGCCGGCCGGACGGCGGAGAACCGGGCGGCCGCGATCGCAGGTCCGAGCGACGGCAGGCTCCAGCTCTTCTGCAGACGCAGGCTGTTCATGCCGTCGTTCCAGGCGTGCAGCATGCGCTTGCCCGTTTCCTGGAAGTGAGCGTGCCGGCGGGCTGCGCCGATGACCTGCGGCGTGACCTGGACGATGCTTTCGCAGATGCGCTCGACCCGCTGGAGCGTCTGTGCCGGCATGACGTTGCAGCGTGTCTGCAGGAAGCGCTCCAGCACCTTGCCCGGCGTCCAGGCGCTGCGCCGGTCGACCGGCATCCCCGGCGGGTTGTTCCGGTAATCGTCGTAGACCGTGGTGGTCAGCATGTCGTAGACAGGTGCCAGCGAGATGTCATCGCGATCGCCGTAGAGCAGGGCGATGTTCTTCGTGTGGCAATCGGCGTTGCGCAGCGCATAGGTCAGCAGCAGCATGTCGGCCAGCCGCGAGAGCGCTTCGTTCTGCCGCGCCGCTTGCGGCACGACGTTCTTGATGCGCCCGACGACACGCTCCCAGGTGGATTCGTATTTCTGCTCGGGCCGCAGCAACAGCAGGCTGCACAGGTCTTCCATGCCTTTGCGGGTCGTGCCGTCTGCTTCGATGTCGAAGCGATGCACGACCAGCGCCTGCCCGTCGTCGGAGACTTCCGTGGCGGCGGTCGGGAAGCCGGCCTGGCGCGAGACCTCCATGCACAGGTGTTCGTTGAGCGCAACGCCCGGCAGGCGAGCCGTCGTGCCCTTGATGATGTGCCGCTCGGTGGTCAGCGTTCCCTTGCGGTGCTCACCCAGCGGATCGGGCGAGAGGAACTTGGGCACGACACCCGAGACGCCCGAGGCGGCATGGCGTCGCACGAGTTCGACGAAGGCTTCCTCCGAGTTGTCGCCGCGGAGGATGCCCGCCAGGTCGAAGGGAACGGGCGGCTGGCTGGGATCGGCGCCCGGCGCCGCGGCCTTGACCCGGCCGATCGCATTGCGTCCGACGACGGAGAGCAGGTTCAGCGGCGATGCGCCCACATGGGGCCCCAGTTGCTCCTGCAGGATCGAGAGCAGGAAACCTTCAGGCAGGTTCATCCGGAACAGCGGATGCAGTTCGGGGTAGGCATAGGACTCGGTGCGCACCGGCATCAGCAGCGAGACGAACTGCTCCGGGGCGGCGTCCGGGTGGTAGGCCATCACGTGCTTGAACCCGTCGGGGGATTCCAGCGTGGCCACGGGGCGGTCGTGGACGTGGATGTGCAGCTTCATGAGGCATCACGGCGTGGCGTGCTTGCAGCCGATGCCTGCTGCTGCCGCTCGGCCAGCGCATCGTCGAGCGTGAAGTGGCGATTCGCCGGACTGAAGCTCAGCTCGTGCCCGAGCACCTCGAGCAGGCGCAGCAGCTTGCGCGAGCCGAACTCGGCAACGCCACCGGTCTCGAAGCGGGCCAGCGTGGATTGCCCCAACCCGCTCAGTTGCGCCAGCTGCTTTTGCGTCAGCCCCTGGCGCTGACGCAGCAGGGCGACTTCTCGGCCGAGTGCGTGAAGGCTGTTCATGTGCTGTATTTGCTATATAAATACTTGGGATGATTCTGAAGCTATGCAGTGAAAAATACAAGCTTCGTAAGATTTACCCAAGATATATATAGCAAATACAGCATAAGAGAGGATGGTGCTTACCGCTCCGCCGGCAACTCCAGCGCCACCCGCAGCTCCCCCGCCGGCGCATCCATGCGCCACAGCCCGCCCTGCATCTCGCGCGCGATCTCCTCGCACAGCGTGAAGCCGACACCGCCCACCGCCGACGCATCGGCCTCGCGCGCCGGCGACGCGAACAGCACCCGCACCGCCGAGCCGTTCATCGACAGC
>NZ_JBFUGW010000041.1:0-32350 GCF_056402735.1 Rhizobacter sp. P3_C12 | reverse complement strand
GGCCGCGCCCCGGCCGGCGTGCCGTCGGCCCCGGGCTCGGTCGCGCCGACCACGGCGGCCGTGCCCGCTGCGCCAGCGGCTTCGGCGGTGCTGGCCGAGCGGGTCGAGATCCAGACCGACCTGGTGAAGGCCACGCTCGACAGCAAGGGTGGCACGCTGGTGCGCGTCGAGCTGCTGACGCAGCACGAGCAGCTGCAGAAGGACCTGTGGCAGAAGGTGCAGGAGCTGGTCGGCCTCGCGCCGCGCCATGACGAGCAGTTCGAGAAGAAGAACGTCGTCGTGCTCGATGAATCGGCGCAGCGCCTGTACGTGGCGCAAAGCGGCCTGATCCCCGCGGCGGGCGGCAGCGGCCTGCCGAACCACCTGACGGTGATGAGCCTGGTGCCCGGCGAGCGCAAGCTGAAGGACGGCAGCAACGAGCTGGTGGTGCGCTTCGAATCGCCGGTGGTCAACGGCGTCAAGCTCGTCAAGACCTACACCTTCAAGCGCGGCGACTACGTGATCGCCGTGCACAACGAGGTCACCAACGCGTCGGGTGCGCCCGTCAACGCGCGGCTGTACCTGCAACTGGTGCGCGACGGCAACGACGGCACCGGCGGCTCGAGCTTCTATTCCACGTTCACCGGCCCGGCGATCTACGACGAGACCAAGCACTTCACCAAGGTCGACTTCAAGAGCATCGAGAAGCGCGGGCCGAAGGAGACGCCCGACCACGTGACGACGGCCGAGACCGGCTGGGTCGCGATGGTGCAGCACTACTTCACCTCGGCCTGGCTGATCGACAAGCCCGACGCCAAGCAACCGCGCGAGTACTTCACCGGCAAGGCCGACGTGACGAACGACGTCACCGGCGGCCCGGCGCACGTCTACCAGGTCGGCATGACGGTGCCGCTGGGCGACATCGCGCCGAACGCCACCAAGACCTTCGATGCGCAGCTGTTCGTCGGCCCGCAGGAAGAGCACAAGCTCGCCGAGCTCGCCCCCGGCCTCGAGCTGGTGAAGGACTACGGCTACTTCAAGGTGCTGTCCGAGCCGCTGTTCTGGGTGCTGACCCAGCTGCACAAGCTGATCGGCAACTGGGGCTGGTCCATCATCTCGCTGGTCGTGCTGCTGAAGATCGCGTTCTACTGGCTCAACGCCAGCGCCTACCGCTCGATGGCCAAGATGAAGGCCATCAACCCGAAGGTGATGGAACTGCGCGAGCGCCTGAAGGACAAGCCGCAGCAGATGCAGCAGGAGATGATGCGCATCTACCGCGAGGAGAAGGTCAACCCGATCGGCGGCTGCCTGCCCATCATTGCGCAGATGCCGTTCTTCATCGCGCTGTACTGGGTGCTGCTGTCGACGGTGGAGATGCGCAATGCGCCGTGGATCGGCTGGATCACCGACCTGTCGGCCAAGGATCCGTACTTCATCCTGCCGCTGCTGATGACGCTGTCAAGCCTGCTGCAGACCTGGCTGAACCCGACGCCGCCGGATCCGGTGCAGGCCAAGATGATGTGGATCATGCCGCTGGTGTTCTCGGTGATGTTCTTCTTCTTTCCGGCCGGCTTGGTGCTGTACTGGCTGACGAACAACATCCTGTCGATCGCGCAGCAGTGGCTGATCAACAAGCAGTTGGGCGTGCTGGGCAAATAGCAAACCCGCGGTGCCCCCGCGCTTGCGGCCCCCCAAGCGGGGGCTTGCCGCGAGCAGCGGTCGGCGCGACGATCCAGCCATGGAACGACGGCAGCTCGCCGGCCTTCCACCAGTTCAATGCGGGGCAGACCCGCTGCCGTGATCTCGGCAGCGGCTCGGGAGGATGATTCGGACCGCAGCATGCTGCACCGGCGCTTCCCCCCGCGCCATCTTCAACCCGGGCCACGCCGCATGCGTGGCCCGGGTTTGTCGTTTCTGGCGGGTCGCTTTTGAGCGGCCTTCCGGGACAATCGCCGCCATGCTGCCGCGCCACCACGATCCCGTCATCGCCATCACCACCGCGCCCGGCCGCGGCGCCGTCGGCATCGTGCGTGCCTCGGGCCGCGACCTGAAGCCGCTGGTCGACGCGCTGTTCGGTCGCGCGCTGGCACCGCGGCACGCCACCTACCTGCCCTTCACCGACGCGCAGGGCCAGGTGATCGACCGCGGGCTGGCGCTGTACTTCCCGGGCCCGCATTCCTACACCGGCGAAGACGTGCTCGAACTGCAGGCGCACGGCGGCCCGGTCGTGCTGCAGTTGCTGCTCGCGCGCTGCCTGGAGGCTGCTCGCGGGATCGGGATGGGATTGCGCCTGGCCGAGCCAGGCGAGTTCACCGAGCGCGCCTACCTGAACGACAAGCTCGACCTCGCGCAGGCCGAGGCCGTCAGCGACCTGATCGAAGCCAGCACCGAGGCGGCGGCGCGCTCGGCCAGCCGCTCGCTGAGCGGCGCGTTCTCCGACGAGGTGCACGCACTGCGCGACCGCCTGGTCTCGCTGCGCATGCTGGTCGAGGCGACGCTCGATTTCCCGGAGGAAGAGATCGACTTCCTGCAGAAGGCCGACGCGCTCGGGCGCCTTCGCACCATTGCATCCGACGTGGCGGGCGTGCTCGGCCGCGCGCGCCAGGGGGCGCTGCTGCGCGAAGGCATGCAGATCGTGCTGGCCGGGCAGCCGAACGTCGGCAAGAGTTCGCTGCTGAATGCGCTGGCCGGTGCCGAGCTGGCGATCGTGACGCCGATCCCCGGCACCACGCGCGACAAGGTCAGCGAGACGATCCAGATCGACGGCGTGCCGGTGCACGTGATCGACACCGCCGGGCTGCGCGAGGCCGGCGACGAGGTCGAGCGCATCGGCATCGCGCGCAGCTGGGAGGCGATCGAGCGGGCCGATGCGGTGCTGTTCCTGCACGACCTGACGCGGCGCGGCGAGCCGGGCTATGACGCGGCCGAGGCGCAGATCGCGGCGCGGCTGCCCGCCCCGCAGCGCGACGGCGAACGCGTCGTGCACGTCTACAGCAAGAGCGACCTCGCGAACGCGCAAAATCTGCCACCCGGCGCAGGCCACCACCTCGCGCTGTCGGCCCGCACCGGCGAAGGCCTGGACGCGTTGCGCCGCCTGCTGCTGCAACTGGCCGGCTGGCATGCCTCGCCCGACGGCTTGTTCATCGCGCGCGCCCGCCATGTCGACGCGCTGCGGCACACCGCGGAGCACCTGGCGCTGGCGCTCGAACTCGCCACCTCGCCCGACCCGGCGCTCGACCTGCTGGCCGAAGAACTGCGCCTCGCGCAGACGGCGTTGTCGCAGATCACCGGCGAGTTCACGTCAGATGATCTGCTGGGTGAGATCTTCAGCCGCTTCTGCATCGGCAAGTAGCATTTTCTGTCACATCGGCACCGACAGACGGGGCCGCGACGGTGACCGATGGGCACAAGTTTTGCCAAGCGCTGTTGTGGTGCCCGTCACACACGCTGATAATCGCGTCACTTTCACGCACTTGCCCTGCAAGTACGCGTCACACCACACAGAGGACACGATGGAACTGCAGCAGTTGGTACAAGCGATTCAAACGTTGAATGCGGAAGACGCCTTCCGCGCGCGTTTGACGCTCGACCAGTGGCGGGTCATCGGGCCCTACCTCACGCGCCACGACATCCGCGCCGGCGACCTGCTGATCAAGCAGGGCGATTCCGACCGCAGCATGTATTTCCTCGGCCAGGGCTCGCTGCAGGTCTTCGTGACCGGCGGCCCGCCCGGCAGCAACCGCATCGCGATCCTGCGCGCCGGCTCGGTGATCGGCGAACCGGCGCTGTTCCTCGACGGCCCGCGGATGGCCAACGTCGAGGCGATGACGCCGTGCATCGTGTGGGCGCTGCGCGGCCCGCGCCTGGAAGAACTGGCGCAGCGCACGCCGGCCCTCGCACTCGAGCTGGTGCGGGCCGCCGGCTCGGTGATGGCGCTGCGCATGCGCGCCAACATCACGCGCCAGACCCCGATCACCTGAGCCGGACCCTCGGGGCCCGGGCGGGCATCAATGCCCGCCGAAATCGACCAGCGTGAACAACGGCAGCCCGGCCTCGCGCAGGCGCTGCGAACCGTGCAATTCGGGCAGGTCGACGATGGCCGCGCCTTCGATCACCACCGCGCCGAGCCGCTGCAGCAGCCGCATGCCGGCCATCATCGTGCCGCCGGTGGCGATCAGGTCGTCGACCAGCACGATGCGGTCGCCCGGCTTCACCGCATCGGTGTGCATCTCGACGGTGGCCGAGCCGTACTCCAGCTCATAGGTCTCCTGCACCGTCGTGAACGGCAGCTTCCCTTTCTTGCGGATCGGGATGAAGCCGACGTTGAGTTCGTAGGCCAGCACCGAGCCGATGATGAAGCCGCGCGCATCGAGCCCGGCGATCGCGGTCGGCCGCACGTCGAAATAGCGGTGCACGAACTCGTCGATCAGGATGCGGAAGGTGCGCGGATCGGCCAGCAGCGGCGTGATGTCGCGGAACTGCACACCCGGCTCCGGCCAGTCGGGCACGGTGCGGATGCTGCGCTTGATGGTGTCGCGCGCTGATTCGAGGGGGCTGTCTGCGGTCATGGGGGACTCACCGTCGGGAACGGGGCGCCATTGTCCCGCACACGACAGCCCACGACGGGGAATTCCGACCGCAAACCCGTTCGGACTGAGCCTGTCGAAGACCAGTGCGAACTGAATCAGCGCCCGAGCAGCTTGCCTTCCGCCAAGGCAAGCGGCTCCGGCAGCCCCGACAGCACCAGCGTGTCGCCGCCGGCCAGCAGCAGCGCGTCGTGCGGCTTCGTCACCGCGCCCGACGCGCGCCGCACCGACACCACGGTGACACCCACCGCATGCAGCGCCAGCGCCGACAGCGGCTGGCCGATCCAGCTGCCGGCCGACGGCAGGCTCACGCTGAGCAGCCGTGCCTGCTGCCGCTCGTCGACGGTGTCGTCGTCGGCGCCGTGGAAGTAGCCGCGCAGCAGCCCGTAGCGCGCATCGCGCTGGTCCTGCACGACGCGGATCACGCGCCGCATCGGCACGCCCACCAGCGCCAGCGCATGGCTCGCCAGCATCAGCGAGCCCTCGATCGCCTCGGGCACCACCTCGGTCGCACCGGCCGCCTGCAGCCGCTCGATGTCGCTGTCGTCGAGCGTGCGCACGATCACCGGCACCGTCGGTGCGTGGGCCTGCACCAGGTGCAGGATCTTCATCGCCGATGGCGTGTCGTGGTAGCTCACCACCACCGCGCTGGCGCGCGCCAGGCCGGCGGCCATCAGGCTCTGCAGCCGCGCGGCGTCGCCGAACACCACGCTCTGCCCGGCGGCGGCGGCCTGGCGCACGCGGTCGGGGTCGAGGTCGAGTGCCATGTACGGGATGCGCTCGCCGTCGAGGATGCGCGCGAGGCTCTGCCCGCTGCGGCCGTAGCCGGCGATGATCACGTGCGCCTCGGTGTTGATCGCGCGCTTGGCGATGCTCGTCATCGCGACCGACTGCATCAGCCAGTCGCTCGAGCTCAGCCGCATCACGATGCGGTTGCTGTACATGATGATGAACGGCGTGGCCAGCATGCTCAGCACCATGCTCGCGAGCACCGGGCTTTGCAACGGGGCCGGGATCAGGTGCTCCTGGGTCGCCAGCGTCAGCAGCACGAAGCCGAACTCGCCGGCCTGCGCGAGGTACAGGCCGGTGCGCAGCGCGACCCCCGGCGCCGCCCCGGCCAGCCGCGCCAGCAGCGTCACCAGCGCGAACTTGAACAGCACCGGCAGCACGCTCATCACCAGCACCAGCGGCCACTGCGACAGCACGATCTCGACGTCGAGCTTCATGCCGATGGTGATGAAGAACAACCCGAGCAGCACGTCGTGGAACGGCCGGATGTCGGTTTCCACCTGGTGCTTGTATTCGGTCTCGGCGATCAGCATGCCGGCGACGAAGGCGCCGAGCGCCAACGACAGCCCCGCATGCTCGGTCAGCCAGGCCAGCCCCAGCGTGACCAGCAGCAGGTTCAGGATGAACAGCTCCTCGCTCTTGCGCCGCGCCACCAGCGTGAGCCACCAGCGCATCACGCGCTGACCGCCGACCAGTAGCACGGTGAGCAGCGCCACCGCCTTCAGGCCGGCCCAGGCCAGCGCCGGCACCAGCGCGTCGGGCGATGCGCCGAGCGCCGGGATCAGCACCAGGAATGGCACCACGGCCAG
Organism: Rhizobacter sp. P3_C12; assembly: GCF_056402735.1. Taxonomy (NCBI): domain Bacteria; kingdom Pseudomonadati; phylum Pseudomonadota; class Betaproteobacteria; order Burkholderiales; family Sphaerotilaceae; genus Rhizobacter; species Rhizobacter sp. P3_C12. The sequence continues at coordinate 26,187 of NZ_JBFUGW010000041.1, read as the reverse complement.
ATCCTGGAACAGCAGCACGCCCATCACGCGGCGGCCGTGCTCGCTCTCCAGCTCGAGCCGCTCGGCCATCAGCTTGACGACGATCGCGGTGCTGCTCATCGCGAGCGCCCCGCCGAGCGCGAACGCGCTCTGCCACGACAGGCCCCAGCTGCGCCCGGCCTGCGCCAGCCCCCAGCCCAGCAGCACGTTGCCCGCCAGCGCCGCCAGCACCGTCATCGCGACCTGGCTGAGGCCGAGGCCGAACACCAGCCGGCGCATGCTGTTGAGCTTGGGCAGGTTGAACTCGAGCCCGATCACGAACATCAGGAACACCACGCCGAACTCGGCCAGATAGGTCATGCCGGCCGAATCCTTGGCCAGACCCAGGGCATTCGGGCCGATCAGCACGCCGACCGTCAAATAGCCGAGCATCGGCGGCAGCTTCAGCGACCGGCACGCCACCACGCCCAGCACCGCGGCGACGAGATACAGCAGGACGAGTTCGAGGGTGGATGCCATGGAGTCGCTGACGCAACGTGCGTGCCTACAATCGCCAGATCCTATCGGACCGAAGCTGCTCTCCGTGCCCCTGAACGCCCCTCCCGCCGATTCTTTTGATGCCGAACGCGTGCTGCAGCTGGCGCGCGAGACCTTCGACATCGAGGCCCGCGCGCTGCTGGCCCTGCACGCGCGCCAGGGCGACAGCTTCGTGCAGGCGGTGCGCGCGATGCTGCAGTGCAACGGCCGGGTGGTCGTGATGGGCATGGGCAAGAGCGGGCACGTGGGCCGCAAGGTCGCGGCCACGCTGGCCTCCACCGGCACGCCCGCGCTCTTCGTGCATCCGGCCGAGGCGAGCCACGGCGACCTGGGCATGGTGACGACCGGCGACGTGGTGCTCGCGATCTCCAATTCGGGCGAGAGCGATGAGCTCGCCGCGATCCTGCCGGCGCTCAAGCGCCTGGGCGTCACGCTGGTCGCGATGACCGGCCGCCCTGATTCCAGCCTGGCCAGCCATGCCGACATCACCATCAGCAGCGCGGTCGACCAGGAGGCCTGCACGCTGAACCTCGCCCCCACCGCGAGCACCATCGCGCAGATGGCGGTCGGCGACGCGCTGGCGGTCGCGCTGCTCGATGCGCGCGGCTTCCGCGAAGAAGACTTCGCCCGCTCGCACCCCGGCGGCAGCCTGGGCCGCAAGCTGCTGACCCATGTGCGCGACGTGATGCGCAGCGGCGACGACGTGCCGCAGGTGCCGCCGGCCACGCCCTTCGTCGACACGATGCGCGAGATGACGCGCAAGGGCCTGGGCGCCACCGCGGTGCTCGGCGAGCGCGGCGAGATCCTCGGCATCTTCACCGACGGCGACCTGCGCCGCCTCGTCGAGCAGGGCCGCGACCTGCGTGCGCTGACCGCGGCCGACGTGATGAGCCCGAGCCCGCGGCGCGTGCGCAGCGATGCGCTCGCGGTCGACGCGGCCGACCTGATGGAGCTGCACCGCATCACCGTGCTGCTCGTCGTCGACGCCGATGACCGGCTGGTCGGCGTCATCAATACCAACGACCTGATGCGCGCAAAGGTGATCTGATGGCCCTGGACGACATCACCCCGGTGCTCGGCTTCCCGCCCGAGCTGATGCTGCGCGCGCAGGACATCCGCGCCGCGATCTTCGACGTCGACGGCGTGCTGACCGACGGCCGCATCTACATCAGCGAGCGCGGCGAGGAGTTCAAGGCCTTCAACACGCTCGACGGCCACGGGCTGAAGCTGCTGGCCCAGGGCGGCATCGCGCCGATCGTCATCACCGGCCGCGATTCGCCGGCGGTGCGCCGCCGCGTCAACGACCTGGGCATCGCGCATGCCGTCTACGGCGTACACGACAAGCTGGCCGCCGCGCAGCACCTGCTGACCACGCTCGGCATCGGCTGGGACGCGGTGGCGGCGATCGGCGACGACTGGCCCGACCTGCCGCTGCTCGCGCGCGCCGCGCTGGCCTGCGCGCCGGTCAACGGCCATGTCGAGGTGCGGGCGATCGCGCACCACGTCACCGCGGCGGCGGGCGGCCACGGCGCCGCACGCGAGTTCTGCGACCTGCTGCTGTCGGCCACCGGCCGCTACGCTGCGCTGCTGCGCGGCCACCTCACCACGCTCGATGGCGGAAGCTGACGCTGCCGCCCAGGCCAGCCGGCCCGGCACGCTGGCACCGGCCATGGCACGCCCGGGCGGCCGGCGCACGCCGCAGCCGCTGCGCTGGCGGCTGGTCGAGCTGCTGTCGTCCTACCTGCCGCTGGTGCTGATGGGCGTGCTCGCGATGGGCACCTGGTGGCTCGTCAAGAACACGCCGCTGTCCGACGACCCGCGCATCGCCGCGCCGCTGCGCCACGTGCCCGACTACGAGATGCGCCACTTCGCGCTGCAGCGCTTCACGCCGCAGGGCCAGCTGCGCGCGCAGATCGAGGGCGACGTGCTGCGCCACTACCCCGACACCGACACCGTCGAGATCGACAACGTGCGGCTGCGTGCCGTCGGCACCGACGGCCGCGTGCTGCACGCCACCGCGCGCCAGGCCATCGCGAACGGCGACGCCACCGAGGTGCAGCTGGTCGGCCAGGCCGAGATCATCCGCGACGGCATCGACGGCGGCCCGCCGATCAGCTTCCGCAGCGAGTTCCTGCAGGCCTTCATCGACACCGAGCGCATCAAGTCGCACCTGCCGGTCACCATGACGCAGGGCGGCACCGAGCTGCGCGCCGACAGCATGGAATACAGCCACCTCGACCGGGTGATCAAGTTCGGCGGACGCATGCGGGCCGTCTTCAGCCCCCGGGAATCCAAATGAGCGGCGATCGCCTCGTCTTCATCACCGGCGCCTCCAGCGGCATCGGCCAGGCGCTTGCATGGCGCTTCCACCAGGCCGGCTACCGGCTGGCGCTGGTCGCGCGGCGCACCGACGAGGTCCGCAAGTGGGCCGACGCGCAACGCCTCGACGCGTCGCGTTTCGCGGTGTACGCCGCCGACGTGCGGGACATCGACGCGATCACCGCGGCCGGGCGGGCCTGCATCGCCGCCCAGGGCCTGCCCGACGTGGTGATCGCGAACGCCGGCATCAGCGTCGGCATCGACACCGCGGTGTTCGACGACCTGGCGGTGATGCGCGCGACCTACGAAACCAACAACCTCGGGATGGCGGCCACCTTCCAGCCGTTCATCACCGCGATGCGGGCGCGGCGCAGCGGTGCGCTGGTCGGCATCGCGAGCGTGGCCGGCATCCGCGGGCTGCCGGGCCACGGCGCGTACTGCTCGAGCAAGGCGGCGGTGATCGCCTACTGCGAGAGCCTGCGCGGCGAACTGCGGCCCGACGGCGTCAAGGTCGTCACGCTGGGCCCGGGCTACATCGACACGCCGCTGACACGCGAGAACCGCTACGGCATGCCGTTCCTGATGCAGCCCGAGGTGTTCGCCGACCGGGCCTTCCGCGCGATCGAGGCCGGCGTCACCTACCGGGTGATCCCGTGGCAGATGGGCGTCGTCGCGAAGCTGCTGCGCGCGCTGCCGAACTGGGTCTACGACCTGGCGCTGGCCGGGCGTCCGCGCAAGAAGCGCCAGGGCGAGTGACGGCGGCGGGCATCGTCGCGGCGGGTTCACCCCGTTCGGCGGGGTCGTGCGTATCAGTCTTCACCTGAACTTTCATGTGAGACGCCCGATGCGCCGCTTTGTGCCTGTGTTGACCCTGTCCCTCGTCGTGAGCACCCTGGCCGCCTGCGGGCGCGGGGCGCCGATGGAGTCCGAGAGTGCCGTGCTGGCGGGGGTCCCGCCGGCGGCGGCGCCCGCGGCCGCGTTCGCCAAGCGGAGCCGCGCTCCCGAGCAGGCGCAGGCCGAGCGGGCCGCCGCCGATACCGCCTCTGAAGCCCGCCGCTACGTGGCCGTGCGCCACACGCTGCAGATCTTCACCGCGGCCGACGGCGTCGAGGTCGCGTGGCGCGATGCCACCGACGCCTGCGCCGCCGCCGGCTGCGAGGTGCTGAACGCCGCGCTCGAGCGCAACGACGAGCGCCGCCCCGCCACCGCGACGCTCGAGGCGCGCGTGCCGCCGCAGCAGCTCGAGGCCTTCCTCGCGCGGATCAGCCGCCTGGGCCGCACCGGCCTGAACGCGCGCACCGCCGAGGACAAGACCGACACCGTGCTCGACACCGAGGCGCGCCTGAAGAACCAGACCGCGTTCCGCGACCACCTGCGCGTGCTGATGGCGACGCCCGGTGCGAAGCTGAAGGACCTGATCGAGGTCGAGCGCGAGCTGGTGCAGGTGCAGAGCGAACTCGACAGCCTGGCGTCGCAGCGCAAGGTGCTGGCCAACGAGACCGAGAAGGTGCACGTGTCGATCAGCTTCCGGGCCCAGCCCTCGGTCATCGAGACCGGCATGTGGCGGCCGGTCACCGATGCGCTGCGCGGCGCCGGCCATGTCATCGCGTCGAGCATCGGGGTGCTGATCACCGCGGTGGTCGGCCTGCTGCCGTGGGGGATCGCGCTGGTGCTGGCGGGCTGGGGCGTGCGCGCCGCGTGGCGCCGCCGCCGGCGCGCCCGCTGAGCGCGGACTGTTGCGGAGGGCGCGCCGCAGTGGCACTCCTATACTGCGCGCCTCCCCTCCGTTGCGATCCTCCCGATGAACCTCTCGTGCTGGCGCCGGTGGGCGCCTGCGGCCTGTGCCTTCGCGCTGCAGGCCTTCACTGCCGAAGCCCCGGCCCAGGACGCCGCCGCGCCGATGCCGCACCCGCGCGCGTCCAGGCTGCTCGCCGACGACCCGCCGCTGGTCATCGACGGCCGCCTCGACGACGCCGGCTGGCGCCATGCCCCGGTGCACGACGCCTTCGTGCAATTTCTGCCGGTCGACCGGCTGCCGGCGCCGCTGCGCACCACGGTGCAGGTGCTGGTCGACGAGCACGCGATCACGTTCGGCATCCGGGCCTGGGACCCGCAGCCCGAGCTGATCCGCGCCCCGCTGCTGCGCCGCGACCAGGTGCGGCGCGACCAGGATTTCGTCGCGGTGATGCTCGACCCGGCCGGCACGCGCCGCTCGGCGCAGTTCGTGCGCGTCAACGCGGCCGGTGTGGTGGCCGACGGCATGTACATCGCCGAGACCGACACCGAGGATTTCGCACCCGATTTCGAGGTGGATGCCGCGGTGCACCGTGAAGTCGACGGCTACAGCGTCGAGATCCGCATGCCGTTGCTCGGGCTGCGCTACCCGTACGAGGGCGGCGCGCCGTGGCGGATGATGGTGGCCCGCAGCGTGCCGCGCGAGGCCAGCATGCTGCTGCTCAGTGCGCCGCTGACCAAGGACGCGCTGAACTTCATCGCCGAACTGCAGCCGGTCGATGGGCTGGAGGACGTGACCGAGCGGGTGCGCGAGCGCTCGTTCCTGACGGTGCGCCCCGAGCTGACGATGCGTTCGACGCGCGGCAGCGAGCCGGCCGACCGCACTTCCGTCGGCGCCGAGATCAAGTGGCGCCCGCGCGCCGACTGGGTGTTCGATGCGACGCTGAACCCCGATTTCTCGCAGGTCGAGCTGGACGTGCCGCAGCTGGCCGGCAACACCCGCTTCGCGTTGAGCGTCGAGGAGAAGCGGCCGTTCTTCCTCGAAAGCACCGATGTGCTGGACCTGCCGCTCGGCTCGTTCTACTCGCGCTCGGTGACCGATCCGCGCTGGGGGCTGCGCGCCACCTGGCGCGGTGCCGAGGCCGACGCGACCGGGCTCAGCCTGAACGACGACGGCGGCGGCCTGGTGCTGCGGCCGGGCGCCTACGGCACCGGCGTCGCGCTGCAGGACCAGCGTTCGCAGGCCACGCTGCTGCGCGGGCGGGTGCACGGCGAGGCGCTGAGCGCGGGCGGGCTGGTCTCGGTGCGCCGCTACGAGGCCGCGCGCGAGAACCGCGTCGCCGGTGTCGACCTGGCGTGGCGCCGCACCCCGGAGGAACAGCTGCGCCTGCGCGCGCTCGGGTCGCAGACGACCGCGCTGTTCGACGCCGACGGTGCGCCATCGGGCGGTGCGCGCGAAGACGGCCGCTACCTGTGGGCTTCATGGGCGCGCCGCGTGCCGGGCTGGAACCTCACGGCCGAAGCCGCCGAGATCAGCCCGCGCTTTCGCAACGACAACGGCTTCGTCGAGCAGGCCGGCGTGCGCTCGCTGCAGGCCGAGGCGATCCGGCGCTTCGGCGAGCTCGCGCTGCCGGGCATCGATTTCTACGAGTTCGAGGCCTACCTGTGGGCGCAGCAGCGCACGGCGCTCGCCGACCCGCGCGAGGGCATTGCCGACGGCGAGCTGGTGTCCCGGCGCATCCACCCCGGGCTGTGGTGGTCGGCGGCGTACAACACCGAGGCGTCGATCGAGTGGCGCGCCCACGCCGAGCGCGTGAAACCGGTGTCGGCCGGCGGGCAGGCGCACCGCACGGACGCGCTGGCGCTGACCTACGGCGTGAACCCGGCGCCGTGGTTCACCCGCTTCACGGCCGAACTGGAATGGGGGCAGCGCATCGATGTCGAGGCCGATCGCGTCGGCCGCGGTGCGGTCTGGCTGCTCGAAGCCAAGCTGCGCGGCAGCCTGCCCAACGGGTGGGGGGTCGAATCGGAGCAGCGCGCCGAGCAGGGCTTCGTGCGCGGGCCCGACGGCCGCCGCGCGCTGACCGACACCGCGCTGCAGTGGCTGGCCGTGCTGCACCTCGATGCACGCGATTCGGTGCGGGCGGTCTGGCAGCGCCATCGCATCGACCGTGTCGCCGACGATGCCGCCGGGCTGGCGGCCGCGCGCGAGCGCGACACCGTGGGGTCGCTGGTGGCCCAGCACCGCATCGGGCTGGGCCGGGTCTTCAGCGTCGGCCTGAGCCGCCAACGCCCGGGCGTGACCGCGCCGAAGGACACCGAGGTCTTCGTGAAGGCCGCCTTCGCGCTGGAGCTCTGACGCGCCGGGCCATGAAAAAAGCGGTGAGCGCTTTCGCACTCACCGCTTTCCGTTCTATCGAGCTGGCTTGATCGCCGGGGCTGATCAGTAGCCGCCGCGGCTACCGCCGCCGCCGCCACCGCCGTAGCTGCCGCCACCGCCGGAGCGGCCACCGCCACCACCGCCGTAGCCGCCACCACCACCGCCGGAGCGGCTGCCGCCACCACCGCCGTAGCCGCCGCCACCGCCGGAGCGGCCACCGCCGCCACCACCACCGCCGTAGCCGCCACCACCGCCGCCGCCGAAGCCACCACCGCCGGAGCGGCCGCCACCGCCGCCGCCGAAGCCGCCCGGACGCTCTTCGCGCGGACGGGCTTCATTGACGACCAGCGCACGGCCGTCGAGGGCCTGGCCGTTCATGCCGTTGATGGCCGATTGCGCTTCGGCATCCGAGCCCATCTCCACGAAGCCGAAGCCCTTGGAGCGGCCGGTGTCACGGTCCATCATCACCTTGGCGGACGAGACAGTGCCGAATTGTGCGAATGCTTGTTGGAGATCGTCGTCGCGAACGCTGTAGGCGAGGTTGCCGACGTAGAGTTTATTGCCCATGGAGAGCGCCTTTCTTTCCTGAAGTCACGAGAACCATGTGGAGCGTGTACCCATCCTGAACCATTCAAGTGAAGGCGCTGCTTCCAGACACAGAATTTTGATTATCGAGTAATTGCGCGAAGCGGTGCAAATTGTGGAAACCCCTTGCAAGCCGAGGGCAACAAAAAGTGTTGTCGTGAACACACGCATAGCCAGTCTTGTGCCCAGCCTGACCGAGCTCGTGGTCGCGCTCGGCCTCGGTCCGCGCCTGGTCGCGCGCACCGGTTTCTGCATCCATCCGGCAGAGGCGGTGCGCGGCGTGCCCAAGGTCGGCGGCACCAAGGCGGTGAACCTCGAGCGGCTGCGGCGCCTCGCGCCCACCCATGTCCTCGTCAACGTGGATGAGAACCGGCACGACATCGTGCCGGCGCTGCACGAGATGGGTGCGCAGGTCATCGTGACGCACCCGTGTGGCCCCGAGGACAACCTCGCGCTGGTCGACCAGGTCGCCGCGGTGTTCGACGACCAGCCCCACGTGCGCGAGCGTGCACGCGCGCTGCGCGAGGCCTTGCAGCACGAGCTAGGGGAAACCCGCGGTGACGAATGTCTGTTGCCTGGCCCGCCCTGTCGCGTGCTGTATCTGATCTGGCATGACCCGTGGATGACGGTCGCGCGCGACACCTACCTGTCGCGCATGCTGGCGCGCATCGGCTGGCACACCGAGCCGGCACTCGACGGCGGCCCGCACGGCGCGGCGCGCTACCCGGTGGTGCGCGGCGACGAGCCCTGGCTCGCGCAGGTGGAGCGGGTGCTGTTGAGTTCCGAGCCGTTCCGGTTCAAGGACCGACACCTGGCGCTGGCGCAGGCGCTGTGCCCGCAGGCGCGCGTGCAGCGGGTCGACGGCGAACTGCTGAGCTGGTACGGGCCGCGCGCGGTGCCGGGGCTGCGCTATCTGCGCGAACTGGGCCGCAGCTGAAGTCAGAATGCCGGATGGACATCTACAAGCCGCTGATCGCCCTGCTCGCCATCGTCAACCCGATCGGCGTGATCCCGTTCTTCATCCACTTCACGGGGGGGTTCACCCGCGAACAGCGCCAGCGCACGATCCGCGTCGCCGCGTTCAGCGCCTTCATCGTGATCGCGGTCAGCGCGGTGGCCGGCCTGCGGATCATCGAGTTCTTCGGCATCTCGCTGGCGTCGTTCCAGGTCGGCGGCGGCACGCTGCTGCTGATCTCGGCGCTGCAGATGCTGAACGCGCAGCCGGCCGAGACGCGGCAGGAGGACGTGACCGAAGGCAACACCAAGGTCGATGCCGGCGACAGCATCGCGGTGGTGCCGCTGACGATCCCGCTGCTGACCGGCCCGGCCACCATCTCGACGATGGTGATCTATGCCGACAAGACGCGGCATTGGTGGGAGATCGCGGTGCTGGTCGGCTACGGCGTGGTGATCGGCATCGCCGTGTGGCTGGCCTTCAGCGCGTCCGGCCGCATCGCGCGGGTGCTGGGCAAGACCGGCATCAACGTGATGACGCGGCTGATGGGCCTGATCCTCGCGGCGCTGGCGGTCGAGGTGATGTCCGACGGGCTGGTGAAGCTGTTCCCGATCCTCGCCAGCAGCATCCACTGAGCCGACTTCACCGCGACTTCATGGCGCCTTCAACGGCGCTGGCCACAGTGCGGCGCTTCAACTCCTGGAGCCCGCATGAAGCCCCACCCGCTGTTCGTCAAGGCGGCCGCCATCGGCGCGATCGCCGTCCTGTTGTCCCTGGCCCTCAGCCGCATCGGCGCCCTGGTCGATGAACGCCAGAGCCGCTTCGCCGAGGCCGAACAGAGCGTCGAGCAGAGCCAGGCCGGCAGGCAGGCCCTGCTCGGGCCGCTGCTGCGCACGCACTGTACCGAATCGTGGGACGTGATGTACGGCCGGGGCGCGACCGCCCGCAGCGGCGTCGAGACGCGCGAGTTCATCGTCACCAGCGTGCCGGCCCGGCTCGACGTGACCGCCACCGCGACGATGGAGCCGCGCTGGCGCGGCCTGTTCAAGGTCAACACCTACGGCCTGCACGCCGAGATGGAGGCCGCCTGGGCGCCGGTGCGGCCGCCGCTGCGGCATGCGAATGGGCGGCTGCAGTGCGAGCCGCCGGTGTTGCAGGTCGAGGTGAGCGACCCGCGCGGCATCCGGCGCGCCGACGTGCGCGTCGGCAGCGACCTGCTGGTGGTGCAGCCCGGCACCGGCGACGAGAAGCGCCCGCAAGGCTTCCAGGCGCAGCTGCCCGACGGCTGGCTGCGCGCCGGCGTGCCGCCGCCGGTGAAAGTGTCGCTCGACCTGACCGGCACCAGCGAGTTCGGCCTGGTGCCGGTGGGGCGCGAGAACCACGTGACGCTGTCGGGCAACTGGCCGCACCCGTCGTTCGGCGGCCGCTTCCTGCCGACGCGGCGCGAGGTGCGCTCGAACGGCTTCGACGCCACCTGGGAGGTGTCCGCGCTCGCCACCGGCGCGGCGACCGACCTGTCGGGCGAGGTCGTGGTGGCGACCGCGGTGCCGCTGACGGCGGCGGCCGTCGCCGGGTCGCCCGACGAGGTCCGCGGGGCTCGCCCGCCCGAGGCCTTCGGCGTGGCCTTCATCGACCCGGTCAACCCCTACACGCTGAGCGACCGGGCGATCAAGTACGGCCTGCTCTTCATCGGCCTCACCTTCGTCGCGGTCGCGATGGTCGAGCTGCTGCTGCGCCGCCGGGTGCACCCGGTGCAGTACCTGCTGGTGGGCTGCGCGATCAGCGTGTTCTTCCTGCTGCTGCTGAGCCTGTCGGAGCACTTCCCGTTCGCCGTGTCGTATGCGGCGGCGGCCGCCGCCTGCGTCGCGCTGCTCGCCTACTACGGACGCCACGTGCTGGGCGGCTGGCGTGAAGGGCTCGCCTTCGGTGCCGGCATCGCCGGGCTCTACGGCGCGCTGTACACGCTGTTGCAGATGGAGCAGACGGCCCTCGTGATCGGCTCGCTGCTGCTGTTCGCGGTGCTTGCCGCGGTGATGGTCGCGACGCGCCGCTTCGACTGGTACGGCGTCACGGCGCCACGCTGAGGCCGTCCGGGCGGCGGGTACCATGCCGCTCCATGAATGTGCTCAGCTTCGACAGCTTCGGTGCGCCGGATGTATTGCGCTATCGCCCGCATCCCGACCCGGCGCCGGGGCTGGCCCAGGCCCTGGTGCGCACCCGGGCCATCGGGCTGAACTTCGCCGACGTCTACCGGCGCAAGGGCACCTACCACCTGGCCGGCTCGCCGCCGTACATCGCCGGCTATGAAGGCGCCGGCGAGATCGTCGCGGCGCCGGCCGGCAGCGGCTTCGCGCCCGGCGACCGCGTCGGCTTCGCCGACATGCCGTTCGCCAACGCCGAGCTGGTGGCGGTCGACCTCGCGAAGCTGATCCCGCTGCCCGACGACATCGGCTTCGACACCGCGGCGGCCGTGCTGCTGCAAGGGCTCACCGCGCAGTACCTGGTGCGCGACAGCCATGCGCTGACATCCGGCGAGCGCGTGCTGGTGCATGCCGCGGCCGGCGGCGTCGGCGGGCTGCTGGTGCAGCTGTGCAAGGCGCTCGGTGCCCGCGTGATCGGCCTCACCTCCAGCGAGGCCAAGGCCGCGCAGGCGCGCGAGGCCGGCGCCGATGCGGTCGAGCTGTATTCGCAGGATTGGCTCGCCGCGGTGCAGGCCTTCGCGCCGGGCGGCGTCGACGTGGTCTACGACTCGGTCGGGTCCACGCTCGCGCAGAGCCTGGCCGGGGCGCGCACCGGCGGCCACGTCGTCTTCTACGGCATGGCCGGCGGCGACCCGGCACCGGTCGACCCGCGCCTGCTGATGGACACCTCCAAATCCCTCACCGGCGGCGACCTGTGGAACGTGCTGACCAGCGCCGACGAGCGCCGCAGCCGCGCCGGCGAGCTGTTCGGCTGGGTGCGCAGCGGCCGGCTGCGCGTGCCGGTCGACTCGCGCTTCGCGCTGGCCGACGGCGCGCAGGCGCATGCCCGGCTCGAGAGCCGCGCGTCGACCGGCAAGGTCCTGCTGATTCCCTGAGCCGCCACCCGATGCGCGAGATCACCTACGACTACATCGTCTGCGGCGCCGGCACGGCCGGCTGCCTGCTGGCCAACCGGCTGAGTGCCGACCCGAGCAAGAGCGTGCTGCTGATCGAGGCCGGCGGCAACGACGACTACCTGTGGATCCACATCCCGGTCGGCTACCTGTACTGCATCGGCAACCCGCGCACCGACTGGCTGTACCACACCGACGAAGACCCGGGCCTGAACGGCCGTTCGCTGCGCTACCCGCGCGGCAAGGTGCTGGGCGGCAGCTCCAGCATCAACGGCATGATCTACATGCGCGGCCAGGCCCGCGACTACGATCACTGGGGTGCGCTCGGCAACCCCGGCTGGAGCTGGAGCGAGTGCCTGCCGTTCTTCAAGCAGCACGAGGATTTCCACAAGGGCGCCGACGAATTCCATGCCGCACCCGGTTTCGACCGCAGCGGCCAGCGGGCCGGCGGCGAATGGCGCGTCGAGAAGCAGCGCCTGCGCTGGGAGATCCTCGACGCGTTCGCGCAGGCGGCGCAGCAGGCCGGCATCCCGCACAGCAATGACTTCAACCGCGGCGACAACGAAGGCGTCGGCTATTTCGACGTCAACCAGCGCAGCGGCATCCGCTGGAATGCGGCCAAGGCCTTCCTGCGGCCAGTGCTGCGCCGGCCGAACCTGCAGGTGTGGACCGGCGCACAGATCGCCCGCCTGCTGATCGAGCCCGGGCCGAGCGACGGTTCGTGGGACGGCGTGCCGGAGGCGAACGGCGTCGAGGTGATCCCGCAGGGCGGCGGCGAGCGCGTGCGGGCCCGCGCGGCGCGCGAGGTGATCCTGTGCACCGGCGCGGTCGGCACGCCGCAGCTGCTGCAGTTGTCGGGGATCGGCCCGCGCGCGCTGCTGCAACAGCACGGCCTGATGGTGATGCGCGATGCGCCCGGCGTCGGCGGCAACCTGCAGGATCACCTGCAGATCCGCGCCGTCTACGAGGTCGACGGCGTGCGCACGCTGAACGCGATGGCGAACTCGCTGTGGGGCAAGGCGATGATCGGCGCCGAGTACCTGCTGCGCCGCAGCGGCCCGATGAGCATGGCGCCGTCGCAGCTCGGCGCGTTCACGCGCAGCGATGCGGCGCAGCCCCATGCCAACCTGCAGTACCACGTGCAGCCGCTGTCGCTCGATGCATTCGGCCAGCCGCTGCACCGCTTCAACGCGTTCACCGCGAGCGTCTGCAACCTGAACCCGACGAGCCGCGGCCGCATCGACATCCGCAGCGGCGACGCCGCGGTGGCCCCGTCGATCCGGGCCAACTACCTGAGCACCGACGAAGACCGCCGCGTCGCGGCCGGCTCGCTGCGCGTCACGCGCCGCATCGTCGCGCAGCCGGCGCTCGCGCCCTACCACCCGAAGGAGATCAGGCCGGGCCTGCAGTTCGAGAGCGATGACGAACTCGCGCGGCTGGCCGGCGACATCGGCACCACCATCTTCCACCCGGTCGGCACCGCGAAGATGGGGCCGGCGAGCGACCCCGCCGCGGTCGTCGATGCACAGTTGCGCGTGCATGGCGTCAAGCGGCTGCGCATCGCCGATGCCAGCGTGATGCCCACCATCACCAGCGGCAACACCAACTCGCCGACGCTGATGATCGCCGAGCGCGCCGCCCACTGGATCCGCGAGGAAGCGAACCGCACGTGACGCTCGCCCTCGCCATCAATGCCTGCGTCAACCTGATCGTCGGCTGGGCGCTGCTGCTCGCCTGGCGCAGCGACCGGGCGCAGCTGTTCTCGCGCGACCTCGGCTGGGCGTTCGCGAGCCAGGCGATGATTCCCGCCGCCTACCTGATGCAGGCGCAGAACGACGGTGTCGTCGGCGCGCTGGGCACGGTCGTGATCGTCGGCGTGTCGGCGCTGTACCTGTCGCTGCTGCTGGTCGGCAGCGCCCGCCTGGCCGGCCGCGCGCCGAGCCGCGCCGAGGCCTTCGCGCTCGGCGCGGTGCTGCTGCTGGTGGCGGCGCTGCTGGTGCCGCTGAACGTGCAGGCGGCGCAGGCGGTGAGTGCGAGCCTGCACGTCGCCGCCGGCCTGGTGGCCACCGTCTGGCTGTGGCGGCATGGCGGTTCAGAGCGCCTGGCCGGGCTGCTGCTGATGCTGCTGGGCATCAACCAGTTCACCTTCGTGTTCTTCGGCCCGGCCGGCATCACGCTGCAGGCCACGGTGGCGGCGATGCTGCGGCTGACGCTCGGCCTCGCGCTGCTGCACGCCGCGGTGCGCCGCTCGAATGAAGAATCGCGCCGGCTGCGCGACCGCTTCCTGCAGCTCACCGAGCATTCGCACCAGGGCGTCGCGGTGGTGCGCGGCGAAGACCTGCTGTACGCCAACCCGGCGCTGCTGAAGATCTACGGCCTGAATGCGCTGACCGAGGTGCTGACGCTGTGGCGCGAGGCGACGATGCCGCCCGAGGAGCGCGAGCAGGCGCGCGACCGCCACCGCAAGATCATCGCCGGCGAACTGCGCCAAGCCAGCTGGCAGGGCATGCGCTACCGCTTCGACGGCACGCCGATCCAGCTGCGCTTCAGCGCCTGGCGCATCGACTGGGACGGCCGCCCGGCCGAGCAGGTGGTGGTGACCGACGAGACCGCGCAGCACGACGCGGCGCAGGCCATGCTGTACCAGGCGACGCACGACGAGCTGACTGGCCTGCCGAACCGCGTCGCGCTGCTGCAGCGGCTGCGCGACCTGTGCGGCGCGGAGCTGCCGACGCCGTTCGCGCTGGTGCTGATGGACGTCGACCGCTTCAAGCTCTTCAACGAGGCGCACGGCCCGTCGATCGGCGATGCGGTGCTGCGCTCGCTGGCGACCGCGTTGCACAAGGCCCTGGCGGGGCGCGCCGAGGTGATGCGCCTGGGCGAGGACGAGTTCGCGCTGCTCGCGCCGGGCAGCGAGAGCGACCGCACCGCGCAGAACGTCGCGCAGGCGGTGCGGCAGCTGCTGATGCAACCACTCGCGCTGCCGCAGCACGAGTTCTTCCTCGACGTGTCGATGGGCATGGCGACCTACCCGGCCACCGCGCGCGAGCCCGAGGCGCTGCTGCGCGCGGCCAATGCGGCGATGCACGAGGCCAAGCGCACGCCGGGCACCTCGGTGCAGTTCGCCGAAGAGCGCTTCGAGCGCGGCTCGGGCGCATCGCTCGATGCCGAGCAGGCGCTGCGGGCGGGCATGAAGAACGACGAGTTCTGCCTGGTCTACCAGCCGAAGGTGGATGCGCAGAACAAGACGCTGGTCGGCTTCGAGGCGCTGGTGCGCTGGGACCGGCCGGGGCTCGGGCGCATCAGCCCGATGGAGTTCATCCCGGCGGCCGAGCGCACCGGGCTGATCGGGCCGCTCGGCAACCTGATCCTGACGCAGGCCTGCCAGCAGATCTCGGAGTGGCGCGGCGCCTTCGGCAAGACGGTGCCGGTGGCGGTGAACGTGTCGCCGCTGCAGCTGCTCGACCCGGGCTTCCCGGAGCTGGTGCTGCGCACGCTGCGGCACTTCGACGTGCCGCCGGCGCTGCTGACGCTCGAGATCACCGAGAGCGCGGCAGTGACCTACATGGAGCAGGCGCGCGAGCAGATCCGGCAGATGCGGGCGCACGGCGTCGAAGTGGCGCTGGACGACTTCGGCACCGGCTTCTCGTCGCTGAACATGCTGCGCAGCCTGCCGCTGCGCACCGTGAAGATCGACCGCAGCCTGATCGACCCGATGCCGGCGCCGGACGCGACCGCGGTGGTCAAGGCGATCTGCGACCTGGCGTCGGCACTGCGCCTGGACGTGGTGGCCGAAGGCGTCGAGACGCGCGAGCACGCGCGCGCCGCGACGGCCGCCGGTTGCGACGTGCTGCAGGGCTACCTGTACGCGCGGCCGCTGTCGCCGGAAGAGGCTGCGCGCTGGCTCGCGGAGATGCGCAGCCCGGATGCCAATCCGGGGACCCCGCTTACGCCACCCTGAGACCCCGGGTCAGAGCTTGTACTCGAGCGACACCGCCACCGTGCGCGGCGAGCCGTAGATCGCGCCGTAGGCCAGCCCGGTGACGTACTTCTTGTCGAACACGTTGTTGAGGCTCAGCCGCACGGTGGCGGCGGGGGTCAGCTCATACGCGGCGAAGGCGTTGGCCACCAGGAAGGCCCCCTGCTTCGCGCTGCCGTTCTTGCTCACGTCCGATTGCCAGCGGCCGCCGGCGCCCACGCGCAGGGCCGGCAGCGCCGACACGCGGTTGTCGATGCGGAAGTTGACGGTGTTGCGCGGCACCCATTCGTAGATGTCGTTGCCGTCCGGGCCGGTCAGGATCAGGCGGGTGTAGCCGAAGGTCAGCCGGGTGTTGCGGGCGACGCGGCCGGTGGCTTCGAACTCGAAGCCCTTCGACTTCACGTCCTTGCCCTCGTACCAGGACTGGTTGTAGCGCGGGTCGTCGGTGGGCACGTCGGTGATGGCTCCGGCGTAGGTCGCCAGGCCGTTCTGCTTCGCGGTGAACACGGCGAAGGTCGTCAACAGCGCCTTGTCGAGCCACTCGGCCTTCACGCCGAGCTCGGTGTTGACGCCCTTCATCGGGTCCAGGTACTTGCCGTCGTGGTCGGTCTGGTCCTGGTTCTGGAAGATGTCCGAGTACGACACGTAGCCGAGCACGTCGGGCGTGAAGTCGTAGGTGAGGCCGACGTAGGGGCTGGTCTCCTTCGTGACGGGGTAGTCGGTGTTGGTCGCAGTGCTGCCGTAGATCGAGGCCCCCTCGCGCGCGAGGCGCACCGCGTTCACGCCGATGACGCCCTTCAGCGAATCGGTCAGCGCGATGTGCGAGGCCGCGTACAGGCGGGTCAGCGTCTGCTCGCCGCGCGTGCTGGGCAGGCGCGGGCCCCAGTCCGGTTCGGCATACACGTCGCCGCCATACGGGAAGGCCGGCAGCGGGTCGGCCGCGTGGGTCAGCGCCTGGTAGCTGTCGACGGCGGTCTTCTCCCGCGACTGGCTCAGGCCGACCAGCAGGCTGTGCTGGCGCCCGAACGCGGAGAACT
Source organism: Rhizobacter sp. P3_C12 (assembly GCF_056402735.1). Taxonomy (NCBI): domain Bacteria; kingdom Pseudomonadati; phylum Pseudomonadota; class Betaproteobacteria; order Burkholderiales; family Sphaerotilaceae; genus Rhizobacter; species Rhizobacter sp. P3_C12. The sequence goes on along the minus strand of NZ_JBFUGW010000041.1, from coordinate 9,588 downwards.
CGCCGTTGAGGTTGACGTCCAGCACCTGGTTGTCCGAGCTGCCTTCGCTGCGGTAGGGCCAGCCCACCAGGCCGGTGTTGTCCGGGTTCAGCACGCCGCTCAGCGAGTACGCATACAGCAGGCGCGTCGATTCGTTGCCGTGGCGGTAGTTGTAGGTCGCCTTGGCTTCCCAGTCCGGGGTCAGGTGGTGGGCGTACTCGACGAAGGCGTTGTACGACTTGTTGTTCCAGTAGGTCCACTTCTGCGAGGTGGACGAGCCGACGTCGACATCGGCCTGGGTGCCGTCGGAGCGCAACAGCGTCAGCGAGCCCCACATCGGTGAGTCCTGCTTCGCGTCGACCGCGGTGACGCCCAGCGTCAGGATGCCGTCGGTGCCGATCTGGCCGTCGACCACGCCGTAAAGGGAGGTGCGCTCGTTGTGGAGGTCGCGGATCCAGGAGTTCTTGTCCTCGTGGGCCACCACGAAGCGGCCGGCCCAGGAGCCGTCTTCGGCCAGCACCTTGTTGTAGTCGAGCGCCACGCGCTTGAGGCCGTAGGAGCCGAGCGTCACGTTGGCCTCGCCGCCGTCCTCGTTCTTCGGGCGCTTGCGCACGTAGTTGATCGTGCCCGACGCGTTGCCCACGCCGGTGAGCAGCCCGTTGGCGCCGCGGATCAACTCGATGCGCTCGAACAGGAAGGTGTCCTCGCGGCCGACCACGGTGCCCCAGGAGTTGGTCATGCCCAGGCCGTCGACCTGCGTCAGCTGGATCTCGAAGCCGCGCGCATTGAAGGTCGCCCGGTTGGTCTCGTACTGCTCGACGTTGATGCCGGTGGCCAGGCCCAGCGCTTCATTGCTGCCGGTCAGGCCGAAATCGGCCATCTCGCCCTGATCGATGGTGCTGATGGTCTGCGGCGTTTCCTTCACGTCCATCGGCAGGCCGGTGGCGCCCTTGGAGACGCGGTGCACGCGCTTGCCGGTCACCGAGACCTTGTCGAGCGCGGCTTCGGGCGGCTTGGTTTCTTCGGGCCTGGCGTCTTGCGCACGGGCATCGCCCAGCGCCACGCAGGCGGCGATGGCGCAGGCCGTCATCAGGAAGGGGTGGTTCACGGGTACTTCTCCAAATGCGATGTCGAGGTCGAGATGCGCTGGACGCCGCGTCTTGTCGGGCAGGGCTGCGCCACGCGGGCCGATGCCGGACGCGTGCTGTCGTGGTGGCGGTGGGTTGGGTTTGCCCGCACCCATCCCGCAATGGGGATGGCGGTTTGCCGGCGCTCCTGGCGGGCAAGTCTACAGGCTAATGAGAATTGTTCTCAACAAAGCGCCTTGAAACGCAGTCGATTGTCTTGTCGGCGCGACGCCGGCTCAATGCCGATCAATCTGCTGGCGGCCGCACCAGCAGCACCGGCACCGGCGAGCTGCGCAGGATCTGCTCGGCGTCGCTGCCCAGCACCCAGCGGCCGATGCCGCGGCGGCCGTGCGTGCCGACCACGACCAGGTCGGCCGGCCAGCGGCCGATCTCGTCGACCACCACGTCGGCCAGCCGGCGCTGCATCGTCTCGAACAGCGCGACCTCGGCCGCGACGCCGGCCGCCGCTGCGCGCGCCTGGCCCTGGGCCAGCACCTCGTTGCCGGCGCTCTTCAGCACGCCGGCCACATCGCCCGCGTAGCCGCCGAAGCCGGTCGCGAAGCTCAACTCGTCGACCATGTGGATCAGGCGCAGCGTCGCGCCGGTCAGCTTCGCGAGGCGGATCGCTTCGTCGAGGCCGCGGTTGGAGGTGTCGCTGCCGTCGATGGGGACGAGGATGTGTTGGTACATGCGCCACATCTTGCACCAGCGCCGATACCTGAGCCGCGCACGCAAGTTCATGCGGCCTGCTGACCCTCACGATCCCGCGCCAGCTCGGCGGCCTCGGCGCCGACTGGCCCACCTCCTACGGCGTGCTGCGCCAGCTCGCGCAGGTCGACAGCGCCCTCGCCCGCTCACGTGTGATCATCGCGAGGCGAACGACGGGCCGGCAGCGACCGTCGCGGCGGTGATCTCTTTCAGCCGGGTCGCCCCGGTTTGACGCATGATGGTCTCGAACTCGCGCTGCAGGATGCCGAGCACGGCCGCGACGCCCGGTTCGCCGAAGGCCGCGAGCCCCCAGCAGTAGGGGCGCCCGATGCCGACCGCCGTCGCGCCCAGTGCCAATGCCTTGTAGGCGTCGGTGCCGCGGCGGACTCCGCCGTCGACCAGCACCGGGATCTTGCCGGCGACCGCCTTGACGACTTCGGGCAGCGCGCCGATCGTCGACTGGAAGCTCTCTTCCGCGCGGCCGCCATGGTTGGACACGATGATGCCGTCGACGCCGGCCCGCACCGCGCGAGCAGCGTCCTCACCGGTCATGATGCCCTTCAGGACGACCTTCGCCTTGGTCGCGGCACGCAGCTTGGCGACGAAGTCCCAGGTCATGCCTGTCCCGTACAGGTTGGTCACGTGCGACACGTCGATGTCGTTGAACGCGGGCTTGCGCGAGACCTCGTTCTTGAAGCCGCCGGCATGGCAGGCGACGCACTGCCGGTCGTCCTGCCTGCGCGCACGGAACAGCGTCTCGGTGTTGCGCCCGCCCTGCCGGTCCACCGTCAGCACGATGGCGGTCGCCCCGGCCTCTTCGGCACGCTTGACGAGCGCCCGGGTCACGTCCCAGTCGTCGGTGGGGTAGAGCTGGAACCAGATCGGGGCGCCGTGCGCCTTGGCCACGTCGGCGGCCGACGAATTGCTGGAGGTCGACAGAACCATCAGCTGCTTCCTCGCGCCCGCCGCGCGTGCGACCGGGATCTCGGCTTCGGGGTGGAATGCACCCTGGCTGCTCACCGGCGACAGAAAGATCGGGCTGGCGTACTCGGCGCCGAACAGGCGGATCCGCGTGTCGATCTTGCGCGCGTCGACCAGCCGCCGCACCTTGATGCGGAGCTTGTCGTAGTCGTCATGATTCGCGCGCAGCGTGGCGTCGTCATCGACGCCGGTGGCCATGTAGCCCCAGTGCGCAGGAGCGCCCTGGGCCTGCAGCGCCTTTCGAGCCGCCGGCTCGAAGTCCATCACGTTGAGCGCGTCTTCGGGTGCTTCGATGATGTCGCCGACCTTGCGTGTCTGGCCGCGCAGCACGTCATAGCTCTGCGCCGACGCCGCATCGGTCAGCGTCGCCGCCAGGGCGGCGATCACGCCCGGGGCTGCGGAGCCGGCCAGCAAGGGACTGCCCGCCAGGAACTGCAGCAAGCGGCGGCGAGCCCGCGCGCGATCGGCGAGAGCAAGGTTGGTGCGTGAGACGTTCAAGGGTGCTTCCTCATTCATGCATGCGGCATCGGATGGTCGGGGACCACGTGAACATGAGTATCCGAAATTTCTGAAGCCTCTGTTCGAAGAGCTTGAACCGAGCTCTTCCGCCCGCTTCATCGCAAACTGCAGATCGAGCCGCGTTTTCCTTCGTTCGCCGCGCGATGTCCGCCCTCGACACTGCGGCCCACGATGTCCCAGGTTTTCCCGTTGTCCCGCCATGCCGACGTGCATGAGCGAATCGCTGCCGCCACCGCCACGCTCGTCCAGCAGCTCGCCGCCACCGCGGTCGAACGCGACCAGGCCGGCGGCCATGCCGCCACCGAGCGCGAACACATCCGCGCGAGCGGCCTGCTGACCCTCACGATCCCGCGCGAGCTCGGCGGCCTCGGCGCCGACTGGCCCACCTTCTACGCCGTGCTGCGCCAGCTCGCGCAGGTCGACAGCGCCCTCGCCCACCTGTTCGGCTTCCACCACCTGCAGCTCGCCGGCGTGCTGCTGTACGGCAGCGCCGACCAGCAGCGCACGCTGTTGCGCCGGACCGTCGACGAACACCTCTTCTGGGGCAATGCGCTGAACCCACTCGACAAGCGCACGCTCGCCCGCGAGGTCGACGGCGGCTTCGTGATCGACGGCCTCAAGAGCTTCGCGTCGGGCTCGGTCGGTTCCGACCAGCTGACGATCTCTGCCTGGCACGAGCCGACGCAGACGGCGCTGATCGCCGCCGTGCCGACGCGGCGCGAAGGCGTCAGCGTGCAGGCCGACTGGGATGCCTTCGGCCAGCGCCAGACCGACAGCGGCAACGTCGCGTTCCACCAGGTGCGGATCTCGCACGACGAGGTGCTGCAGGCGCCCGGCGTCGTGCCCACCGCGCGCGCCACGCTGCGCTCGCAGGTGGCGCAGCTGATCATGGCGAACCTGTACCTCGGCATCGGCCTCGGCGCGTTCGACGAGGCCCGCCGCTACACCCGCGAATCGAGCAAGCCCTGGTTCGCTGCCGGTGTCGCGCAGGCCATCGACGACCCGTTCATCCAGCACCGCTACGGCGAGCTGTGGCTGCTGCTGCGCCCCGCGATCGCGCTGGCCGATGAAGCAAGCAAGCGGCTCGACCAGGCGCTGCGCCAGGGCCCGGCGCTGACCCCCGCCGAGCGCGGCGAGGTCGCGATCGCGGTCGCCGAGGCGAAGGCCCTGTCGCACCGCGCCGGCCTCGAGGTCAGCTCGCAGCTGTTCGAGCTGACCGGCGCGCGCTCCACCTCGCAGCGCTTCGGGCTCGACCGCTTCTGGCGCAACGCCCGCGTGCACACGCTGCACGACCCGATCGACTACAAGCTGCGCGACATCGGCCGCTACGTGCTGAACGGGCAGATCCCCGAGCCGACCGCCTACTCGTGATTCCCTCATGAGCAACATCCAGAACCTCGACCCCGGCCTGCCGCCGCCGCTGATCCGCCTAGACGGCTTGAGCAAGAGCTTCGCGCTGCCCAACGGCACCCGCTTCGATGCGGTGAAGAACGTCTCGCTGCAGGTCCGCCAGGGCGACATCTTCGGGCTGGTCGGCAAGAGCGGTGCAGGCAAGTCGACGCTGCTGCGGCTGATCAACCTGCTGGAGCGGCCCGACCACGGCAGCGTCACGGTCGACGGCCGCGAGCTGACGGCGCTCGGCAAGCGCGAGTTGCGCGAGGCGCGCCAGGGCATCGGCATGATCTTCCAGCAGTTCAACCTGCTGCAGAACGCGAGCGTGTTCGACAACGTCGCGTTCCCGCTGCGCATCCACGGCCGCTGGCGCGCCGCCGAGATCGAGCAGCGCGTGCACGATTGCCTGGCGCTGGTGGGCCTGGACGAGAAGGTCGACGTGCACCCGGCGCAGCTGTCGGGCGGCCAGAAGCAGCGCGTCGCGATCGCCCGCGCGCTGGCCTCGCGACCCTCGGTGCTGCTGTGCGACGAGCCGACTTCGGCCCTCGACGCCGAGACCACGCAATCGCTGCTGGCCACGCTGCGCGACATCAACGCCCGCCTCGGCGTGACCATCGTGATCGTCACGCACGAGCTGGCGGTGGTGCACACGCTGTGCCGCCACGTCGCGGTGATCGAGGACGGCGCGGTGGCCGAGCAGTTCGCGCTCGCCGAGACCGGCGCCGCGCGCAAGACCGCGCTCGGCCGTGCGCTCGCACGCCTGGTCGCCGCGCCGCCGCAAGAGGAGGCCGCGTATGCCTGAGAACATCGTCGCCATCCTTCCCGAGCTGGGCACCGCGCTCGGCCAGACGCTGCTGATGCTCGCCATCGGCCTGTCGGCCGCGGTGCTGCTCGGCGGGCCGCTCGGCATCTGGCTGTTCCTGCTCGGCCCCGGCCAGTCGCTCGCGAATCGCCCGCTGTTCGCCGTCGTCAGCTGGGCGGTGAACACCGTGCGCTCGTTCCCGTTCATCATCCTGCTGGTCGCGCTGGTGCCCTTCACCCGCGTGATCGCCGGCAGCTCGATCGGGCCGGTGGCCGCCGCGGTGCCGCTGTCGTTCGCGGCGATCCCGTACTTCGCGCGCCTGGTCGAGCAGAACCTGCGCGACGTGCCGCGCGGCGTGATCGAGGCGGCGCACGCGATGGGCGCCTCCGAGCTGCAGGTCATCTGGCGCGTGCTGATCGTCGAGGCGCGCTCGGGCCTGGTGCTCGCGCTGACCGTGCTCGCGATCAGCTTCCTGTCGTACTCGGCGGTGGCCGGCGTGGTCGGCGGCGGCGGCATCGGCGACCTCGCGATCCGCTACGGCTACTACCGCTTCCAGACCGACGTGATGGTGCTCACCGTCGCGATCCTGATCGTGCTGGTGCAGGCGATCCAGCTGGTGGGCAACACCCTCGCGCGGCGGCTGGACAAGCGCTGAGTTTCATTTCCCAAGGAGTACCCCTCATGTCCCTCGCCTTCCTCGCGCGACGCACGCTGCTCGCCGTCGCCCTCTCCGCCGTCGCGCTGGCCGCGGCCGCCCAGCAGAAGAAGGAGCTCGTGTTCGGCGCCACCGCCGGCCCGTACGCCGACCAGATCAAGCTCGGCATCAAGCCGCTGCTCGAGAAGAAGGGCTACACCGTGAAGGTCGTCGAGTTCAACGACTACATCCAGCCGAACCACGCGCTGGCCCAGGGCGCGCTCGACGCGAACGCGTTCCAGCACATCGTCTACCTGACGAAGTTCGCGACCGAGAACAAGCTCGCGATCAGCGAGCTGCTGAAGGTGCCGACCGCGCCCATTGCCATCTACAGCCGCAAGCACAAGACGCTGGACGTGAAGGAAGGCGCCGTCGTCGCGCTGCCGAACGACCCGACCAACGCGGCGCGCGCGCTGGTGGTGCTGCAGGAGATCGGCTGGGTCAGGCTGCGCGAGGGCACCGACCCGATCCGCGCCTCGGAGAAGGACGTGGCCGTCAACCTCAAGAAGATCAAGCTGGTGCCGATCGAGGCCGCGCAGCTGCCGCGCTCGCTGGACGACACCGACTACTCGTTCGTCAACGGCAACTTCGCGCTCGCGTCGGGCCTGAAGCTGACCGAGGCGCTCGCGCTCGAGAAGACCGGCCCGACCTACCAGAACGTCGTCGCGGTGCGCACCGCGGACAAGGACACCCCGTGGGTGCGCGACATCGCCGAGGCCTACCGCTCGAAGGAATTCCTGGCCATCACCGAGACGAAGTTCGCGGGTTTCGTGAAGACGGACTACCAGCAGGCGCTCGCAAGCAAGTGATCCGTTTCAACGCCTTCCAGATGAACACGGTCGGGCACCAGTCGCCCGGGCTGTGGACGCATCCGCGCGACCGCTCGCACCGCTACACCGACCCGGACCATTGGGTCGAGCTCGCGCAGCTGCTCGAGCGCGGCCGCTTCGACGGCGTGTTCCTGGCCGACGTGCTGGGCGTCTACGACGTGTACCAGGGCGCCGCCGATGCGGCGCTGCGCCACGGCGTGCAGGTGCCGCTGAACGACCCGCTCGCGCTGGTGCCGCTGATGGCGCAGGCGACGCAGCACCTCGGCTTCGGCGTGACCTGCGCCCTGACCTGCGAGCACCCCTACCCGTTCGCGCGCCGCATCAGCACGCTCGACCACCTGACGCGTGGGCGCATCGGCTGGAACATCGTCACCGGCTACCTCGACAGCGCCGCGCGCAACCTGGGCCTGCCGCAGCAGCCGGCGCACGACGACCGCTACGACGTGGCCGACGAGTACCTGGAGGTCGTCTACAAGCTGTGGGAACACAGCTGGCAGGACGATGCCGTCGTGCGCGACAAGGCGCGCGGCGTCTTCACCGACCCGGCGCGCGTGCACCCGATCCGCCACCGCGGCGAGCACTACCAGGTGCCGGGCATCCACCTGTGCGAGCCGTCGCCGCAGCGCACGCCGGTGCTGTACCAGGCCGGCAGCTCGCCGCGCGGCAAGGCCTTCGCGGCGCGCCATGCCGAGTGCGTGTTCGTCAGCGGGCCGAGCGTCACGGTGGTGCGCAAGTACGTCGACGGCATCCGCGCCGCGCTGGTGGCGCAGGGCCGCCCGGCCAACGACGTGCTGATCTATGCGCAGGCGCTGATCGTCACCGGCGAGAACGAGGCCGCCGCGAAGGCGAAGCACGCCGGGTACCGCGAGCACATCGACCTCGAGGCCTCGCTCGCGCTGCTGTCGGGCTGGACCGGCGTCGACTTCAACCGCTTCGCGCCCGGCGCGACGGTCGAGTACATCGACACCGAGGCCGGCCGCAGCGCGCTCGCGTCGTTCAACCAGGCCGACCCGACGCGCGTCTGGACGGTGCAGGAGGCGGCGCAGTTCATCGGCCTCGGCGGCCGCGGGCCGGTGATCGTCGGCGATGCGGTGCAGGTGGCCGACGAGCTGGAGCGCTGGGTCGAGGCGACCGGCGTCGACGGCTTCAACCTCGCGTACGCGGTGGCGCATGAATCGATGCGCGATGTCGTCGAGCACGTGGTGCCGGAGCTGCAGAAGCGCGGCCGCTACCGCCGCGAGTACGCCGGCGGCACGCTGCGCGAGCAGCTGTTCGGCCGCGGCCCGCGGCTCGGTGCCGACCACATCGCGAAGCGGCTGCGGCTGGATGCCGTGCATGCCGCCGCCTGACCCCCCTCTTCCGAACGTCTTCCCTGAAAGTTGCCGATGAAACGCCGTACCGTCCTGCAAGCCGCCGCTGCTGCCCTGGCCGTTCCCGCGCTGGCGCGTGCCGCCGACGCGAAGGAACTGCGCCTCGACTACGCCTACTACTCGCCGTCCAGCCTGGTGCTGCGCCGCTTCGGCTGGCTCGAAGAGGAGTTCAAGCGCGATGGCGTCAACGTCAAGTGGGTGCTGAGCGCCGGCAGCAACCGCGCGCTCGAGTACCTGAACAGCAACAGCATCGACATCGGCTCGAGCGCCGGCCTCGCCGCGCTGCTCGCGAAGGCGAACGGCAACCCGATCCGCACGCCCTACATCTTCTCGCGCCCGGAATGGACCGCGCTGGTCGTGCCGAAGGGCTCGCCGATCAAATCGCTGGCCGACCTGAAAGGCCGGAAGGTCGCGGCGACCAAGGGCACCGACCCGTACCTGTTCCTGCTGCGCGCGCTGCACAGCGTGGGGCTGAAGCGCAGCGACATCGAGCACGTCGCGCTGCAGCATGCCGATGGCCGCAGCGCGCTCGAGCAGGGCCGCGTCGACGCCTGGGCCGGGCTGGATCCGCTGATGGCGGCCAGTGAACTGGATGCAGGATCGACGCTGCTGTACCGCAACGTCGCGTTCAACACCTACGGCTTCCTGAACGTGCGCGAGGACGTGCTCGCGCAACGCCCGAACGACGTGAAGCGCGTGATCGCGGCCTACGAACGCGCTCGCTTGTGGATCCTCGCGAACCAGAGCGAGGCCGCGAAGATCCTGTCCGAAGAGGCCAAGGTCAGCCTGCAGGTCGCGCTGCTGCAGATCAAGCTGCGCACCGACCTGAGCAACCCGCAGCCGTCGGCCGAGCATGTGAAGGCGCTGCAGGCCGCGGCGCCGATCCTGCTCGACGAGCAGCTGGTCAAGCCGGGCATCGACCTCACGCGCACGATCACTGAGCTGGTCGACACCCGCTTCGCGACCGGCGTGATCCAGCGTGCCGCCTGAACTGACGCTGACGGCTGCGCCCGCCCCGTCGGCGGTGCGACGCCCGCTCAGCAAGCGCCGCTGGCGCCTGCCGGTCGGCCTCGTGCTGCCGGCCGTGGTGCTGGGCGCGATCGAGCTGGCGGCCTGGCTCGGCTGGTCCGGCAGCCGCGCGCTGCCGCCGCCCAGCGAGGTGCTGCGCACGCTGATCGGCCTGGGC